>JABMRT010000267.1 GCA_013202295.1 Candidatus Zhuqueibacterota bacterium | reverse complement strand
GAGTGTGATAAAAATCCGATGTTACGCGTGGAGTTTGAGGCGGTTCATGAGGCATTGTCACATGTTAAACCTCTGAACCTTGATGGCGGTGTTATTCTCATCAGTGATGAAGTGGTGGCTTTTTCGCTAGGCGAAATGCTGAACATGCAAACGGCGGTGATTCATGCTGAAAAGGTGGATCCGCGAATTCCCGAACTTTTTACTGTGATCAATCAGCAGTTTTGTGCGCATCAATATATTGATGTTCCATTCATTAACCGCGAGCAGGATCTGGGTCAACCCGGATTGCGAAAGGCAAAGCGCTCCTACCATCCGGATCATATGGTTGAGAAATATCAGATCTGTTTGAAAACACCCTGATAACCACGGAACACACATGCGCCCTTTGATTTCCGTCATTATTCCCACGCTGAATGAGGCGGAAAATATTCAGCAACTGCTCATTCATCTTCACTCCATGGATGAAAATCTTGAACTTATTGTTTCTGATTGCGGCAGTTTGGATGGGACTTGTGAGATTGCGAAGCCATATGCTAAAATTGTTCAATCCGACCGGGGACGCGGAGTTCAGATGAATGCTGGCGCACGTGCCGCTTCCGGAGATATTTTATGGTTCATCCATGCAGACTGTGTGCCGCATCCCGATTCGGCAAAGACCATCCATGAGACTTTAAAAAATTCTAAAATAGCTGGCGGTGCCTTTGAGTATAATCTCAATTCTCCAGCGTTTTTCTTCCGTTTGGCTGAGTTCTTCTCCAACCGCAAGAACCAGATCTTTAAATTGTTGTACGGGGATATGGGTATTTTCATCCGTCATGAAGTTTTCACGCGTATGAATGGCTTTCGGGAGATTCCGCTCATGGAGGATGTGGATTTCTGCAAACGGATGAAACGAGAGGGGAAAATTGTCATTCTCCCTTTACGGATTAATACCTCAACCCGGCGCTGGCATGAAGAAGGATGGATGAAAAACTGGTTTCGAAATTATCTGCTTCAAATCGGATTTTTGCTGGGGGTGCCCCCTGATCGACTGGCCCGGTGGTATCCGTTTCATTGAGTTAAAATGGTGTCATCCGAGGATGATAATTTATTGATGATGAAACTGCCAATTTGAATTTGTGAAAAAGGAGTGTAAAATGGAATCTTACTATAATCCCAAGGATCTGGCAAAATTTGCAGATATTGGCGAAGACGCGCCTGAACTCTGGAAGAAATTTTCAGACTGGTATGGCGCTGTTTTCAAGGAAGGCGCTTTATCCGAACGTGAAAAAGCCCTGATCGCGCTGGCTGTGGCGCATGCGATTCAATGTCCCTATTGCATCGATGCGTATACGCAGGCGAGCCTTGAGAAAGGATCGAATCCCGAACAGATGATGGAGGCAGTGCATGTGGCCGCAGCCATCCGGGGAGGGGCATCTCTGGTGCATGGCGTACAGATGCGAAATGTAGAGGACAAATTAAATATGATGTAGTTTGGATTTTTCCGAGCCTGATTGATTTATGGGGTGGAAGGAATGGGGAAATACAAGTTCAGGAATTGAATGAAGGAGCACGATGTGTCTGAATTCTCAGAGCAGGATAATCAATTTAAAGCCTTTGAAACAGCGCTGGAAGAGAGCGGACTTTATCCACTCACTGCAACCGGGATTGAAATATTTCAGCCGAATTTCGGCAAGCTGTGCAATCAGGCTTGCAAGCACTGTCATGTGGGGGCCGGACCGGACCGGAAAGAAAAAATCAGCCGCAAGACATTGGAAGACTGTCTTTTCATCCTCAAAGAATCTCGCATACCTGTCGTGGATATCACAGGGGGTGCACCGGAACTGAACGAACACTTCAGATGGTTTGTGCAGGAAGTGAAGCAACTGAATCGTCATGTGATGGTGCGTCATAATCTGACCGTGATGTTTGAGCCGGGACAAGAGGACCTGCCGGAATTCTTCAAGGATAATGAGGTGGAGTTAATCTGTTCCCTGCCTTATTATCTTGAACGCAGCGTGGATCGACAGCGCGGCACAGGCGTTTTTAATAAATCCATGCAGGCACTAAAGCGCCTTAATGCATTAGGCTATGGCATGGAGGAAAACGGGCTTCAGTTGAATCTGGTTTATAATCCGGGAGGCGCGTTCCTGCCGCCGTCTCAATCCGCGATAGAAGCCGATTTCAAACGGGAACTGGATCATCGTTATCAGATCCGGTTTAACCATCTTTTTACAATTGCAAACATGCCCATAGGACGGTTTCGTGATTTGCTTGAAAAAATAGACAATTATGATTGTTACATGAATCGATTGATTGCGGCCTACAATCCTGAAGCCGCCAAAGCGGTGATGTGCAGAGATACTCTCTCCATCGGATGGGATGGCAGGCTGTATGATTGTGACTTCAATCAGATGTTAGGCATGAACTGTAATCATGGTGCACCTTCCCGGCTGTCGGAGTTTGACCTAAAAACGCTCAATTCCCGTCAAATCGTTACGGGACTGCATTGTTATGGCTGTACCGCTGGTGTGGGATCTAGTTGTGGCGGAGCCGTGGTAGAAGAGTAGGGCATTTTTGTGAATAGTCCAATTTCCATAAAACAAACGCTGGTCCTGTTTATCAAAGCACCGATTGTGGGCCAGGTCAAGACAAGGCTTCAACCTGATCTTTCTCCCGATAAAGCTGTGAAAGTATATAAAGCTATGGTTATGGATTTACTCGAAATGCTCTCACAATTGAATATTCCTATTGTCCTGCATTACACACCGGCAGATTCCGAAGATTTAATCCGAAACTGGCTGGGGCAGACCTATTCGTTCAACCCCCAGCAGGGTGACGATTTGGGCAGCCGGATGAGCCATGCCCTGACATCCACATTCAATGAGGGTGTGGATCAAGCTATTCTGATCGGCAGTGATATCCCTGAATTGAACGCTGAAATTATCCAGACCGCTTTTCAGAAACTGGATGAGAATGATCTTGTCATCGGACCGACTCTGGATGGCGGCTATTACCTGATCGGGATAAACCGGCCTCGTCCCGAATTATTCACTGGAATTCATTGGAGCACGGAAACTGTTTTTTCGGAAACATTGACTGTCGCGCGGTCGTTAGACATGGATGTTGCAGAACTTGAACCGCTTTCGGATATTGATTTTCCAAATGATCTGAAAGCACTCCTGGAGCGATTGAACCACCGTCCGGAAAGATCTCGAAAAGACCATCCCGGACTGTATCCGTTGCTCTCCAATATTTGGAAATGAAAAGGGAGGTTGTGATGAAGTGGATTAAACAAGTCGGGGGGAAGAACTGGCTTAAATTGGGATTACTTGCAGCATTGGCTGCGCTTGTGGTTCTTGTATTTCATCTTTCACCGCTTGAGCTATCGGATTTCAAACCAGAGAACGTTAAACAATTCATACTTGGATTTGGTGCCTGGGGTCCGCTTGTTTTTATCATCATCTATGCACTGCGCGCGGTTATACTCGTGCTGCCGGTGGGCGTGATGTCGCTTGCTGGAGGGCTGGCGTTCGGTAAATGGTTTGGTACGCTTTATATCCTGATCGGCGCCACATTGGGTGCAAGTCTCTCCTTTCTGATTGCCCGATATTTTGGACGAAGTTTTATCCAGAAATTGGGTGTGATGAAACAGGGCCGGCTCCAATCCTTTGATGAAGGCACTGAAAAGAATGGATTCCGATTCATCCTTTTTATGCGACTGATTCCCCTATTTCAATATGATGCGGTGAATTTTGGTTCCGGATTTTCCCGAATGAAGTTTCGAGATTTTGCGATTGGCTCATTCGTCGGGATGGCTCCAGGCGGATTTATTAACGCATTACTCGGAAGCTCACTCGAAAATATCATTTCCGTTCAATTTTTCGCGGCCCTAGGATTTTTCCTGCTTCTGATGTTTGTCCCCGGACTTTATAAGAAATGGAAAGCTGCGAAATCTTCCAAACCTGATCAAGAAGTGAAAGTTCAAACCGGTGAATGTCCTGGTTGCGGCCAACCTGTGGGCGGATTTGCTATCCTGAGGAGCTGGACCCATTGGGGTCGGTTCGTGTGCCCCGGCTGCGGGGGACGGATTGGATTTGGGGGATGGCTCGGATTGGTGTCCTTGCTTACAGCTTTATTCATTGGCATGATGCTGCTTTTACGCTGGATGATGATTCTTGATCTGCCGCTTGTACTCGGATTCGGATTGTCTACCCTTCTGGCATTGGGTGTGATGTTTGTAATTCCCCGATTCTGGAAGGTCAAATCTATCCCGGAATAATGGAATATTATGAGATCCAATGAGATCCATACCTTTTTTATGGCGCCAATTCAGGGCGCGACCGATGATATTTATCGGACCACCTATGCCGAGTATTTTACCGGGATTGAATCAGCTATCGCGCCGTTTCTTTCCACGGCTTCAGGTTCTCAGATTAGACCAAATGCATTTCAACGGCTTCAGCCTGAGTATAATTTTAAAATGAAAGTGATCCCGCAGCTTTTGGGCAATGATCCGGACCATTTCATGCTTTTTGTCCGTCATCTGAAAAGCCTGGGATACAAGCAAGTCAATTGGAATTTGGGATGTCCGTTTCCGGTTGTTGTACGCAAGAAGAAGGGTGCGGGATTGTTACCTTATCCCGAGCACATTGATCAATTTCTGATGGATGTATTCAAAGACATAGACATCCAAATTTCTGTAAAATGTCGACTGGGGTATCATGACACCTATGAGATTCTCAAGCTCATGGATGTTTTCAATCGGTATCCCCTCTCCCAACTTGTTATCCATCCCAGAACCGGAGTACAGCAGTACAAGGGCAAACCTGATTTGGACGCTTTTGAAAAATGCCTCACTTTATCCAGGCATCCGGTCGTTTATAGTGGAGATTTATTTGATCAGAAGACATTTTTTCGTATGGCTGAGCGATTTCCAAATCAAAAGAGATGGATGTTAGGGAGAGGCGTTCTGAGGAATCCCTTCCTGCCTTCCATGCTGCTGCATCCGGATACAATACAGAAAGATCCCATCCGAGTTTTTCAGAAGTTTCATGACCGGCTCTACGAGCGGTATGCGGAACGGCTGTCCGGGCCAGGCCATCTGCTCAACCGCATGAAGGAGCATTGGGGGTACTGGGCGCATGGATTCGTGGAGGGCAGGAAAATTCTCAAATCAGTCAGAAGAATTACGAAAACATCCCACTATGACTCCGTGATTCGATCATTCTTTAAATCGGGAATAGAAGTGAAATTTGAGTGTGACCATGTCTAAATACAAAAAGCTGGAAGAATACGGTATTATTGGAAATTTGTCTACGTGCGCGCTCGTGGGTGTGGATGGCTCGATTGATTGGGCCTGTTTTCCACATATTGAGTCGGCCAGTGTCTTCGCTGCGATTTTGGATGATGAGAATGGCGGTCGCTTCAGAATTCATCCGGCTGATTCCTGCAAATCCGAGCAGCGATATATTCCAAAAACCCATGTTCTTGAAACCCATTTTCAAACCAATCAGGGCCGCATTGTGATTACCGATTTCATGCCAATTACCCAGGATGAAAAGTCTTACCATCACGGTGTTCCGGGCATTTGCAGAAAAGTGTTCTGTGAAAAAGGCCGTGTTCAAGTTCAAGTGGATTTTCAACCAAAACCTGATTATGGACGAGCGGATTTTCATTTAAAGGATCAGATTTTCGGGGTTGAGATGTGCTGTGAAGGTGATCCAATGTATCTTAAGACTTCGAAAAAAATGGTGATTCACGAGAGCCAGGCCAATCAAACCTTTCAGATGGAGGAAGGGGAAACTGCCTGGTTTGTGCTTCAATATGGTGAGTCCCGGAGAATTGATCCGAATGATTGCGATCGTTTGCTCAATTTAACCTTGCAGTATTGGCAGAACTGGGCGCATCAGTGCGAGCGTTCTCAATGTGTATTTGAGGGCCCCTGGCATGATCAGATCGTTCGATCCGGCCTGGTGCTCAAGCTTCTGATCCATCATGAATCGGGCAGTATATGCGCAGCTCCAACCACTTCATTGCCTGAGGAAATCGGTGGCTCCCGGAATTGGGATTATCGGTTTAATTGGATCCGGGATGCCTCATTTACAGTTCAGGCACTTTACAATTTGGGACATATTTCCGAAGCCAAATCTTTCCTCAACTGGTTCGTGGGTATCTGCAAGCGTGCAGGTCGCCCCGAGAAGCTGCAGATCATGTACGGACTGCACGGAGAAACGGACCTGAAAGAAGAAGCGCTCCATCATTTATCAGGATACCGCAATTCGCGTCCTGTTCGAATCGGCAATGGGGCTGTGGATCAGAAGCAGTGGGATATTTATGGCGAACTGATCCATGCCATTTATGAGACGCAGCATTACGGTGAAGAGATCGCTCCTGAAATTTGGGAATTCATCCCTGAACTTTTAGATTACGTCTGTAAAATTTGGCAAATTCCGGATGCGGGAATCTGGGAAGTCCGTGGCGGGCCCCGCCATTTTGTCTATTCCAAGCTGATGTGCTGGGTGGCCTTGGACCGGGGAATTCGGATGGCGGGAAGCCGTCCCAATCCCCCTGACACTCAACTCTGGGAAACGAATCGTGATGAAATCCGCTCGGCTATTTTAAATCGAGGCTTTGATAAGAACCGAAACAGTTTTGTACAGTCGTTCGGTTCTGAAGTTCTGGATGCCACCAGCCTGTTGATCCCCGTCATGGGATTTTTACCCGCAGAAGATTCCAGAGTCCAGGGAACCCTTGAAGCCATTCAGAAACAGTTGGTCACGCCTGAGGGATTGGTCTTTCGTTATCTTGGTGAAGATGGCTTGCCGGGTCGGGAAGGCGCTTTTCTGCTCTGTTCCTTCTGGTATGTAGATGCCCTTGTATTATCAGGTCAACCTGGAGAAGCGGAACGCATCTTTCTGAATCTTCTGAAATATATCAGTCCATCCGGCTTGCTGGCTGAAGAGGTGGATCCAAAAACCGGAGAGCAATTGGGGAATTTTCCGCAAGCATTCAGCCATATCGGATTGATTAACAGCGCCCTGTATTTAGGCAGGGCCAAAGGGAAAAAACAAATAGGGCCTGAACCCGTTTGAAACTCTTTAAATGGAGAATTTAGCATGTCCAAATATAAGTATGATCTCATTGTAATCGGCGCCGGATCAGGCGGTATCAGTTCGGCCATCCTGGCCAAGAATCTGGGCAAGCGTGTCGCGTTGGTTGAAAAACGACGCATTGGCGGTGAGTGTACCTGGTCGGGATGCGTGCCGAGCAAGGCTCTGATCCGAGCTGCTGAGACTGCTCATGAAATCCAACACCTGCGGCAGGTGGGGCTTACCACGAATGAGATTCAGTTGAATACAGATGGGGTGATGAATCATGTCCGTGCGATTATTCAGCGGGTATATAAAGAAGAGACTCCGGATGTGTTTAAAAAGATGGGAATCGATGTCTTTATTGGCGAAGCCCGATTCATTGATTCTCATCAAATTCAGCTAGGAGATCAAAGGTTATCTTCCAAAACCTTCATCATTGCCACGGGCTCCAGCCCAGCTGTTCCACATATTCCCGGTCTGGAAACCATCGATTATTTAACCAATGAGACCTTATTCGAAATTGAAAAACTGCCGAAGTCGATGATTGTTCTGGGTGGTGGTCCGATCGGTATGGAGATGGCCCAGGCCTTTCACCGGCTTGGAACGAAAATCACAGTGGTTCAACGTTCTACGATTTTAAAGAAGGATGATCAGGAGCTGGTAGAACTATTGATCGAGAGTCTGAAATCCGAAGGATTGGAAATTCTTGCTGGAACCACACCCTTGCAGTTTGCTAAAAAAGGCGACATGGTTCAACTGCAAGCAATCCAGGATGATAAACCGATTGAAGTTGAAGCTGAAAAGGTTCTTGTCGCCACGGGCCGTCAACCCAATGTGTCCGGATTGGCTCTGGAAAAGGCTGGCGTTCAATATTCCAAGCAGGGCATCGTAGTTGATGATTCGCTCCGAACCTCGGTAAAACATATTTATGCGATTGGAGATGTAATCAACGCCTATCTATTCAGCCACATGGCTGAATATCAGGCCACGATTGCGGCACAGAACGCGGTTCTACCGCTTCCCATAAAAAAGAAAGTCAACTATTCATCAGTGCCTTGGGCGACATTTACCAATCCTGAGCTGGCCCATTCCGGATTGACCGAAGCCGAAGCCCGTCAGAAATGGGGAGATAAAATCCGCATATACCGTCACCCATACAACCGTGTGGACCGGGCAAAAACCGATCTCAACGAAACGGGTTTGGGGAAATTTATTTTTAATCCTAAAGAAAAATTGGTCGGGATTCATATTCTCGGCAACCGCGCCTCCGAATTACTGCATGAGGCGCAACTCATCAAAGTGCTCGGGATTTCTTTTTCCAAGATTCAGTCGATGATTCATATCTATCCGTCGTACGGTGATGTCGTCAAGCGTCCAGCCGGATTATTCTATGCGGATCAGATTCGCAATAATGGTTTTGTAAAATTGATCCAGAAAGTGATGAGTATAGGAAAGAAAAAATAAATGATAAAATATATCCAACTTAAAAAGGCAGAATTTCTTCCAGCAATGATTCTAATTCTTGGACTCTCGGCACAAAACTCCATAAAAATCATTGATACATTCTCATCCGACAATGAGAATATGCCGCTTGCAGCATGGGAAGAGAAATCCTTTTTGGGGTACACTCAATATACGGTCCAACAAGAAGAAGACAACGCGGTTCTTCATGCTTTTGCAGGCAGCGCCGCATCGGGGCTCATCCATGAGATTAAATATGATGTCAAGGATTGGCCCTATCTGAGCTGGCGTTGGAAGGTGGTTCAGATCCCGGAGAAGGGTGATGTCCAATTAAAGGAAACGGATGATTATGGCGCCCGTGTGTATGTGGTGTTCCCTCGATTCTTGAAATGGAAAACGAAGACCATCACTTACATCTGGGCCAATCGTCTTTCAAAGGGAGAAGTCGTGCCCAACGCCTGGTTGCCCGATCATGTTCAAATGATTGCTCTGCAGAGTAGCTCCGACAGCCTGGGTGTCTGGGTGACTGAGAAAGTCAATGTGTATAAAGATTATATACGGCTGTTTGGCGCTGAGCCGCCCAAAGCAGGCGCGATTGCATTGATGAGTGACGGAGACAATACAGGCGGCATCGCAGAAGCTTATTATGATGATTTCATTTTAAGCAAGGAGTAGATGGCAATGATGGGATCAGATTTGAGGTGGATTAAAATCATCGTACCGATTTTCGCCTTTCTCATTATACTCGCGTTGCAGTCCATTTGGCCACTGTTTAAGGAACGAACAGGGCAATGGATTCATGGATTTAAAAATGTGGGAATGTTTATCCTGAATTCTGTAATCATAGCATTACTCTTTTCAACGATCACGGTCATTGTGTTAAATCTTGCAGATGCTACTTCCTGGTCCCTCGCTACACTTCTTCATCTGCCACGATTTGCAAAACTCATTCTCCTCATCCTTTTCTTTGACGCATGGACCTATATCTGGCATCGTCTGAATCACACGATTCCATTCTTTTGGCGATTCCATCGGATGCACCATACAGATCGGGACATGGATATTACGACAGCACAGAGATTCCATGTTGGCGAACTGATCTTGAGCTCTATTCTGCGTATGGGGATTTTTCTACTTATTGGAATGGATGTGACCTCGCTATTAATTTATGAAACAGTGATGATGCCAATCATCTATTTTCATCATAGCAATATTCGATTGCCCGACTGGATTGATCGTACCCTTCGTACTGTGATTGTGACACCATGGATGCACTGGGTGCATCATTCCGATATCCGAGAGGAGACCGACTCGAATTATGGTGCTATTTTTTCATTCTGGGATCGATTGTTCGGATCATTTCGAATTCGCAAAGATCCTGACCAAATTCAGTATGGCTTAAAACAATTCACTGATCCAATGTGGCAATCTTTCACTGGGATGTTGAAAACACCGTTTCTTACTGTTCCAACAGATTCGACAACCTTTAAACGAAACAGCACGGAGGATCCATCTTGATTGATCTAAGAAGCGACACCGTAACGAAGCCAACGCTTGAAATGAGAGAAGTCATGGCCCAGGCAGAAGTGGGTGATGATGTGTTTGGAGAAGATCCTACCGTCAATCAACTTCAAGAGCATGTGGCCAAGCTTCTTGGCAAAGAAGCAGGCTTGTTTGTGCCATCCGGGAGTATGGCGAATCAGATTTCCATTAAGGCGCACACCCAGCCAGGAGATGAGATTGTCTGTGAACGCGGGGCCCATTTGTACAATTATGAATGCGGGGGGCCCTCATTTCTCTCTGGCGTGCAGGTGATGCCTTTAGAGGGTAAGTATGGTGTGATTACGGCAGAGCAGATTGAGCCGACCATTCGTCCCAATAATGTGCATCATCCCAAAACCCGGTTGATCTGTCTTGAAAACACACACAATCGGGGTGGTGGGGCCATCTTTCCGATTGATGAGATCGGCAAGATTCAACCCCTCGCAGATCAACACGGTCTTCGCATGCATCTTGATGGGGCCCGGCTTTGGAATGCATCCATCGCAACCGGTATACCACTTCATGAATACGCACAGTATTTTGATTCAGTGTCCGTCTGCTTCTCCAAAGGATTGGGAGCTCCTGTGGGTTCGATGATCACAGGTACAGCCGATTTTATTCGTACTGCCCATCGCTATCGCAAGCTGTTTGGTGGAGGTATGCGTCAGGCTGGTGTGCTTGCCGCCGCCGCACTCCACGCTGTTGAGAATCATTTCAACCGACTCAAGGAGGATCACAAGCATGCACGTCTGCTTGCTGAAGCAATTGATCAAATCCCGGGTCTTGATGTCGATCTTAACGCCGTACATACAAATATTATTTTTATCAATATTGATCCTTCTTTATGGAATGCGGGTGATCTGGTGGATCGATTAAAGCAAAAAAATGTACTCGTTCTTGCAGAGTCAGCTCAGCGGATTCGTGTAGTGACTCATCTGGGCATTACAAAAGCGCATATGAAAGAGGCAATCCAAATATTTAAATCAGTGGTATCCTGATTTGAGGTTTTGAATTTAAATCATTGCAGACTTGACTCCAATTTACGTTATGCATATATTCAGCTAATTACGTTTCATCTTCACACAGGCCAGAATTTTCATCTCCTTTGTGATTACATTCAGGTGTGAGATGGTCAAATCACTTGATTTAACCAGATGGATTCTATTTTCTGGTTTTGCGATTCGGATTAAAGTGGTCTTTGATTTAATCATTGAATATCCATTATGGCTCTATCGTTTTTCAGGAGTGACCGATCTACCAATCATGTTCGGCAGGTTAATGATTGTATCACAGATTATCCATTTGAAAGTGGAACAAGATGTCTGATATTTTGCTTATCATCAATTTCTTTTTTATAGCACTGGCCCTGTTGTTTATTTATTATTATTCAGTGCAGCTTCGATTGGCTCTTAAAAAGGCGCGAGAACAACATGCGTTGGCTGAACAGTTTCGCACTCTGTTTAACAAAACGGTTGAAGGTGTAGTGCAAACAGATCCTGATGGCAATGTGAAACTGGTGAATGATGCTGGCGCGCGAATGTTTGGATATGCTAATGGCGAGGAAATGGTAAGGGAATCCGTCAATGTCGGTCAGTTTTATCTATATCCTGAACAGAGGGCGGAAGTCAGAAGGCGTATTTTTGATGGTGGTCTTCAAGATTTCAGACTGGATATAAAAACACGGACGGGCAAACCCACTGTCATCTCGATGAGTTTTCATCCTTTAAAGGATGGAGATGGGAAGGCGATTGGGATAGAGGGCATTTTTCGAGATGTGTCTGATCGGGTCAGGATAGAAAAACAACTTCAAGAATACTCTGAAAATCTTGAAGATAAAGTCAATGAAAAGACTGATGAAGTTCTGGCTCTGGAACGCAAGAAATTTGATCTCGAAAAACTGGCCATTGTAGGTCAGATGGCTTCAACACTGGTGCATGAATTACGTAATCCGCTTTCCTCTATAAAAATGGGCCTCACCACGCTAATACGACGGGTCGTACTTTTAGATCAAGACAAACACATTCTTGATGTCTCAATCCGAGAAGTTGCGCATCTTGAACGCATTTTGAAAGATATTCTGGATTTTGCACGCCCTCAAAAACTCAAATTTATCATACAGCCGATTAATCAAATTATTCAAATCGCTATTGACCGCATGGCTGAACTCTATCGGCAAGCCAATATCACGATTGAATCAAACCTCGCAACTGATGTACCGCCAATCGCACTGGATATGGATAAGATAATTCAAGTTCTGGTAAATTTACTGATTAATGCCAAGGATGCCATGAAGTCGGGCGGTTGTGTCACAGTTCGGTCCTCACTGATCTCTGATGGACAAAGTCTCCTTATAGAGGTGGAGGATGATGGGAAGGGGATTCCCGCTGATGCAATTGATCATCTTTTTAATCCCTTTTACAGCCGTAAAAGCGGAGGCACAGGATTGGGATTGACTGTGGTTGAAAAGTTTGTAAGCGTGCATGGTGGCAAAGTAAAAATTGAGAGTGAGGAAGGCAAAGGCACTCTCGTTATTATTGAGCTTCCAGTCGATTCAGAATTATCTAAATCCGAAGAAGACACAAATCAAGGCAGGTGAAGATTTACTTTCATCCATTTTATGTCATTCATTCAAATCAGCCGTTCCGTGATATGATATTTTCTATTTGCTTCTCAATGTCAGAACTTGTATTTTGTCCACCATGAAATCTTTAAACGAAACCATACGAAAAACCATCCAGGATCGCAATTCACTCGTCTGCGTAGGGTTGGATTATCATTCCGATAAAGTGCCACTCCATATCAAAGAGCAGTCTGATCCGATTTTCACATTTAACAAGGCCATCATAAACGCTACTGCGGATCTGGTTTGTGCCTACAAACCCAATCTCGCTTTCTATGAAGCATATGGCGCTGAAGGCTGGGATGCATTAGAGCGTACTGTTCACTACATTCCTGAAGGAATTATAAAAATCGGGGATGCCAAACGCGGAGATATTGGGTCCACAGCTGCGAAATACGCGGATGCGCTATTTCAAATCGGATTTGATGTTGTTACGGTGAATCCTTATCTGGGGATTGATTCCATCACACCTTTTATCAAAGATCCAACCCGCGGCGTATTTATCCTCTGTCTGACTTCAAATCCCAGTTCCAAAGACTTTCAGTATCTTGATATCGATGGGCTTCCATTACATTTGCACGTGGCACAGAAAGTCAATACATGGAATGACAATGACAATTGCGGCCTGGTTGTGGGTGCCACGCATCCTGATGAATTGAGAAGCATCCGCCAAATGACTCCGAATCTTCCATTTTTAATACCTGGTATCGGCGCTCAGGGTGGCGATCTTGAAT
This sequence comes from Candidatus Zhuqueibacterota bacterium, assembly GCA_013202295.1. Taxonomy (GTDB): domain Bacteria; phylum Zhuqueibacterota; class QNDG01; order QNDG01; family JABMRT01; genus JABMRT01. Next base: position 10,184 of record JABMRT010000267.1, on the reverse strand, counting down.
CCTCAATAAAAATGGGAACCGATGCGAAAAACAGCATGGCAATAATCAACTCCAGCAGAGGAATATTATTTGCGTCCTCCGGTTTAGATTTCAAAGAGGCTGCCAGAGAAGAAGCTCAAAAACTGCGTGATCAGATCAATACATTCAGAGAAAGGGCGACATCATCATGACTGTCGATCAACCTGACGTGCTTCAAATATTTCGGGATACAAAAGCCCTGCTTGAAGGACATTTTTTATTGACCAGTGGACTGCACAGCGCGTCCTATTTTCAATGCGCAAAAGTTTTTCAATACCCGTGGCACGCAGAAGCACTTTGTCAGGGAATTGTAGATCATTTCCGAACCGAGAATATTGATACTGTGGTTTCTCCAGCGGTTGGCGGGATTGTGGTCGGTCAGGAAACCGCACGCTTGCTCAATGTGCGTTCCATTTTTACCGAACGTAAAGACGGCGAGATGACGCTTCGGCGTGGATTTGAAATCCAAACAAAGGAACGGGTACTTGTGGTTGAAGATGTGACTACCACCGGGGGATCGGTGAAAGAAGTCATTGAGGTTCTCAATCAATCGGGCGCGGATGTTGTGGGTGTAGGCGCAGTGGTGGATCGAAGCGGGGGAAGCGTCAATTTTGGGGTGCCCTATTTTTCATTACTCCAACTCACTGTGGAGGTCTACCCAGCGGATGCATGTCCGCTCTGCGCAGCGGGATCTAACCCAATTAAGCCAGGCAGCCGTGATTTGAAAAAGTAAAATTCCAGTAGTATTAAAAAAAGGCCATCCCAAACAGAGATGGCCTTTTATAATTCATTGTTTTACGAGTTATTTTGGCTCGTTAAGTTGTTCCAGTTTTTCTAATAAATAATTATTGTCCTCTTCGGTGGGGGCTTTATCATTTTTTGTGACTCTACAAATCAGAATGTTTTTACCTGCACGTTCGAGACGGCTCATGGTCACATCGAATGTGTCAAAGATGTCTAGAATCGTACCGAGTAAAGTCCTCTCACTTGGATATGCGATTGCCACCAGCAGAGCACGCAGAATAAACTTGCCGGATTGTGTATGATTTCCGAGTTGTTCATGCATAATTGTAATAGAACGGTTTGCTTCTGTTAATGTATTGATCATGTCTCTGGCCAGTTTGATGTGGGCTACGATCTCATTGATCGGAGCAGTTACTCGGTAAAAATCTTCAATACTGTAATACAATTCGCGAAGCAAAGATTTATCGATGTCCCCCAGTTGTTGTCGTATGGCTTTGTTCTTGCCGGCATCCATGTTGCGCATGCCTTCGTCAAAATCTCTATATTGTCCGAGTGCCTCTTTAAGTGTTTCCCGAAATACCTGATACACCATCTCAGGATCACTGATCACGGTTAAACTGGCCCGGATATCGACGATAAACATCCGGGTTGTGCCAAAGAGTTTCGGCGGTTTAATCGCAAGAACCTGAAGACCGGGTACATTCTCAATCGCACCGATTGTTTTGCTTGAAAGATCCTTTTTTGCCCCCTTCTCTCCAGGAACAGCAACAATGATCTTGAAATCAATAAACAAATCGGTGGCATTGACCATACTCTGATATACTTGTGTGATTTCACTATTCTGTGCCTCGCGAACCAGCAACGGAATGATCGCGCGCGCGTATTGTTCAAACCCTCCAATGGATTCGATCCATTGTGCGCGGTCACGGCGTTTGTTCAAGACCAGAGAGATGAATCCTTTTTTCAGACGTTTTTGATCCGCCTCACAAAGAGGATTTCCCTGAGCGTCCACAAATTCAATTCGGTACAATGAAATGGCTTCACCGGTGGTAAATTCCCGATTATGCTTCAGAATGAAGTTCGGCATGGTCAATTCGATTGTTTTCAGGCAATCCTCAAGGTTCAACATTTGAGCCTGACCTGCTACGGTTATACCAGTAAAATTTCCCTCAGTTTTGGTTTCGAAATTTGAAATATCAAGCTGAATTGGACTGCCGGTTTTATGCGCATTTTTAATCAATGTATAATTCAGAATTATTTGTCTGGCAATATCCTCTATGCGGCGGTTTTCAATGTAATCTCTTGACCGAGCCGCAAAATATTTAACGGTTTCGCCATTCAGGCCGATGATGTTTTGCAGATCCTCTCCAAAATAAATATGCTGGATTTCTGTGATAACCCTGCTGTATATTTCAATCTTTCGCATTTCTTCATTTAGCAGATAGGTCTTGCCACTGTCACCCACAGCCGCCTGACGCAGCTTGGATTCTATCTTTTCAGTCTGTGCCAGCAGTTGTTTATAAATATCCTCATCATCAGTTCTAATGCCGATGATCATGATACCTAAAGGGATGTCTTGATAGTTGATTGAAAATCCTTTCATGAAATAGATATTCCAACCCATTTCATGAATCACACCCAAGCAGGCATTTGACAAGCCCGGCCAATCCTGGCTTAGAATTCCGAATGAGGTCACACAGGGGCCACCCTGAATATAGCAGACCTCAGAGCAGGCGGTGATGATTTTCTTTGTTTTATTTTGTTCCCAATCCATAATCAGCTTGATGGCAATTGCTTTTTGCGCCGGGAGTGGGAAATATTGTTGAGCAGCTTCCATACGATTTTCATGTTCCCTGATTTCCTCGGGACTCAATTCAATGGCAAAACTGCTCAGTCGTTGTTGTATTTCAGAGAGTGATGATTCCATGGTTGGTGTGTCCTGCTGTTGTTGAGTCTTTAAATGGATGGTGGATGATCCGTTCCATCTTAAAATTATATATTGCACATCATTGAAAAATCCAGCATCTTACAGGCATAAAAAACGCCTGTAATCTAATCGGATTTAAGATACACAATAAAAAGAATCAGTACAACTGGATAATCAAAATATCGGAATCCCTCATGGTGATTTTCAACAGGTTCAATGTTCGATTTCTGCTCACACTGTTTCTCCTTATTCCCATCGGGATTGCGACAAAACGATACACGGGTGTCGGAGAGTCTTGGATTCAATTTTACTTTGGCGGAGTCATTTATGAAATATTCTGGTGTGTATTTTTTGCATTTCTAATTTCAAGCGCATCCGCGCTTCGAATCGTGGTTTGGGTACTCGTAGTGACCTGTGTCCTGGAATTTCTTCAACTCTGGCATCCACCCTTTCTTGAATGGATTCGAGCCACATTTCTCGGCAGAGCATTGATTGGAACCACCTTTTCCTGGCTGGATTTCCCACACTATTTTCTTGGATGTATCCTCGGATTCTTTTGGACGGGATGGACCCGTCGACGTTCGCTCCTTCCTTTATTTAAGGATCGTTAATTTCCTTGTCAGGATTTCATTCGTGGATTCCAGTTTATAAAGGTAGATCCCGCTTGAAAGATCTGTTCCACCCAATTTAATTTCATGCCAGCCGGCTTCCTGGATTTCGTTGACCAATTGCAGAATTTCACGTCCTCGTAAATCGTAGAGCATGAGTCGAACTGGTCCATCCTCCTTCAGGCTGTACCAAATTGATGTGGTCGGATTAAAGGGGTTAGGATAATTTTGCGAAAGTTCAAAACGATCCGGGATCTGACGGATTTGATCATCCACACCGGATGTGCCTGATGAGATAATATACCCTGTCCGCTTTTTCGTGCTTTCACCCCCCAAACCGGTGACGGTGAGTGTGACATCAAAAGTGTCTGCATCCTGATAGGTGTGGATCGGATGTTGATCCGAAGAGGTTTCTCCATCCCCGAATTCCCAAATCCATACTGAGACCTGTCCGGTTGATTGATCCGAGAACTGTACCTCAAACGGTATTATTCCCTCCGTGGTATCTGCAGTAAAATCCGCAACCGGTGGCGGCTCAAGCACCGTGATATAATCCAACTCGGTTTTTGTGTGCTCTCCTCCAGGCCCGGTTGTAGTCAGACTTACTGTAAATGTGTCCGCTGTCTGGTAGGTATGAGTTGGATGCTGCTCTGTACTGTTTGTGCCATCCCCAAGATTCCAGAGCCAGGAGGTGATAATTCCAGCAGACAGATCTGAAAACTGAACTTCCAGTGGCCGCAATCCCATTGTGGTATCTGCAGTAAAATCCGCAACAGGCGGCGGATCTGTTATAATGATGTAATCCGGCCGGATCAATGTGTCTGCCTTGCTTTGTCCCGAGACTATGAGGCTGACAGTGAATGTATCCGCATTCTCATAGATGTATGTTGGATGTTGTTCTGAAGATGTTTGACCGTCTCCAAAATCCCACATATGGTTGAGGATATTTCCCTCTGAAGAATCCAAAAAGTGTACAGTCAATGGAGCCACGCCCGCAGTCTGGTTTGCAGTGAAATTCGCAATCACCGCATTGTTGTCCACGATTCTCACATCCGAAATAATCGGCGCGGGATTGGCCGGTCCATACATGTCATCCACGCCAATGGTGAAATAGCGCATTTTATAAAAAGGAAATTCAAACATGTGCAGGGAGTCAGCATCCAAATAAAAGGTGACATTACCAGCATCCCAAGCTACTTTATAAAGATGTGACTGACCATCATTGATCATTTCGCTGGTCGCGATACTCCACCAGGTGTCTTCCCGGGTTGTGATACTGTCATATGCTGCGAGGACCTTGAACGGACTATAGCGCGAGCCGATACGCCAGTTCCAGAATGATCCGGGCTGTATCCAGTGCGTATACGCGTCCGCTTCTTCCCATCCTGACAGGATATGCGTTTTTTCTGTGCCTTGCGCCGGGGCTGTCCAACCTCGCATGATCGCCTCGAATGATCCTGATTCGAGGATCTGCCCAGCATCAAAAACAATCTTGCCACCGAGAGAACGCCAGCCGCCGCCTGTAACAAATTCTCCGTTGCCCGCTTGCTGACCGACAGTGCTTCCATCCAAAGGATCTGAAATAAGAATAATCTGTGCATTGAGTATTGCGGATGAGCAGAATCCAACTAAAAATAGAATTAGGCCAATATGGATTATGATTTTCATTATACTCCTTTGTGCTATTTCGTATCCATTTACAATAAAAAGGAATGGGGAGAATTGCAAGGGTGAATATCTAAAAATGACAATAAAAAATCCGCAATCCAGAATTGGACTGCGGATTAATCTTCATATTGTTTCCGGGCTATTTATAAATTTCTTACCAGACTAATAAGAAAATCCACGGCTTCAGGCTGGTCGCTTTGTCCAAGCCAAAAGATGGCCTTCTTGCGCACCTCCCGATTCGGGTGTGTTTTAGCGATTTTCATGAGCACTTCAAGGCTTTCTTCTGTGTCCATTTGAGACAAGGCAAAAACCGCGTGCTCTTTGACATCCGTATCCGGATCGTCATCCACCACATCTTTCAGAAATCGAGTGGCTTTTTCGGATGCTTTTTGACCCAGCCAGAACACCGCTTTTTTTCGCACTTCCGGATCTTTGTCCTTTTTCGCAAGCCGGATCAACGCTTCCTCAGCTTCTTTACCGTCCACCTGGCTGATTGCGAATACCGCGTGTTCCCGGATATCCTCAGACCGATCTGTATGTGCCACATCCACTAGAAAGTCGAGCACATCGCCATCCTGCTGACTGAGCCAGAATACGGCGCTTTCCCGGACGTCATCATCCTCTTTGCTTTTAACAACTTTCTTGAGGAATGGGATGGTCGCTTCCTCTTTTTGATGAAACGCAATTGCGGCGACCAGATCTTCCTTGTTTTCAGTGTTGTCCACTTTTTTGTATAAATCAGTCAGGAAGGGGAGGCTCTCGCTTTGTTCCACCTGCCCCATCCAGATCAGGGAATGATTCTTCAGATCGCATTGGCTGTTGAAATCCATGATGTTGATTTCTCGGCAATCCTGCGCGCGGTCTCCATTTTTATCAAACTTTAACAGAATGCCCATGTTCTTCCGGATTTTCTGTGGCGGTTTGTTGTCCTGGTGATTTAATGCGGTTTTTGCCGCATCCTGCACGCTCATCTCCTTCGCGGATGTCTGGCCAGTTAATATTTCTTCCAGCGTGGGGTAGTTACCATGTCCGTGACGGAAGTGCACATTGGATTCGGTTTCGACTTCGATGCTGTAACCGATCCAGCAGGATTGATCCAATGATTTCTTTTCCTGAAAGGCTTCGTTCCAACGAGCTTTTAGAAATTGCGTATGATCCGAGATTTGAATGACTTCCTGATTACCAGCCCATGCACAGACACCTATCAGGATCAGGAGGATGATGGTTTTGTTCCATGCAGTTTTCATGATTATTCTCCTCCCTCAATGATCTCAAGCAGGGTTTCTTTGGCGCGCGGATCGCTGCTCTGTCCCAGCCAGAAGATCGCTTTTTTTCTGATCTCGGAACTCGGATCATTTTTCGCGATGTCGATAAGTACGGGGATTCCGACCTTCTCAGGAAGCTGAGAAACTGCGAAAATGGTCTGCTCCCGTACTTCCTGATTCTTGTCGTTTTTCATGATATGCTTCAGGGCATTGAGGGATTTTTCAGAGTCACTTGACTGGCTGATCCAGAATACCGCTTTCTCGCGCATTTCAGGATCTTTATGGGTTTTCGCAATGTCGATGATGGTGTCCAGGCCCAGGTTGTCCCGGATCTGACCGAGAGCGAAAACAGCCTGTTCACGCACTTCCTGTTCGGGATCTTCCATGACACACTTTTTGAGGATACGCAGGGCTTCTTGCGGCTTTGCGTTCTGACCGATCCAGAAGATGGCTTTTTCACGCATTTCAGAATTCTTGTGTGTCTCTGCGATTTCGATGACATAAGGCATGCCGTGCTCGCTCTGGGCAAGCGCGAAGACAGCCTTCTCGCGGACATCTTCATTGGGATCGGTGTCCACAATTTTCTTCAGGATAGCAATGTGTTCCTTGGAATTCGCATTCTGACCAATCCAGAATACTGCGTTTTCCCGGACTTCAGAATCCTCAGAGGTTTGTGCCAGTTCAATCACAACCGGCATACCCTTGTTATCCGGCATTTGAGAGAGGGCGAACACAGCTTTCTCGCGAACATCCTCATCCGGGTCATTGAGCACAATGGTTTTCAAGGTTTGAAATCCTGCTTCCGAATCCGAATTCTGGCCGATCCAGAATACAGCCTGCTCGCGCATTTCTGTATCATCATCGGTTTTGGCGATTGTGATCAATTGATTCTCTGCTTCAGGCGCATCCGACTGGCTCAGAATGAAGATGACCTTTTCCTTGACTTCACTGTTTCTGGTCGTGCTGTAAAGCTTGCTGATAATCGGGATGACTTCCGCGTCACCCATGTTCTGCATGGCCATGAGCGCGGCAATGGCAATCTCCTGATCCTCTTCTTCTTTCATGCCCTCGATCATGGCTGTGTACTCAGATTTGCCTGATTTGGCCAGCTTTTCTCCTACACGAATCAGATTGGCCTTGGCGTCATCCGACCATTTACTGTCTTCAAATTGTTCGAGGAATGTCTGATAACAATCGAAGATCTGTTCCAAATCGCGTCCGGTTTTCTCACGTGCGTAACACTGCCAGAACCGGGCGTCATCCACCCATTGGCTGCGTGGATGGGACTGAATGACCTTTTCCAACGCGTCGATAGAATGGTCCCACTTTTCATCGAGGACCAGATTGTATGCTTCCTGATAAGCTATCTTTGCCGCGTTTTTATCCTGCGGCATAGCATTGATGATCAAACCCTGAAACAGGATTAAGATCATCGTGGTTATGATATATCGAGATTTCATGATGGTTCTCCTTTAGATGCTTTGAATATTTTTAATCAATTCGGATTTCTGTTGTGGACGGGAGAGAAGCAGTTCGCCGAGATTGATTTTCATGAGAATGGAGTTTGATTCCGCGCCGGACCGAATCAGATCAACACCTTGAATGTCTCCCCCCGCTTCGAGATTTGCGATTTGAAGCAGGATGACTTCAAGTTCTTCAACCAGTTCCTGAAGCATAGGTTGCCTGCAATTGGCCAGCGCTGTTTTCAGCGGTTCGGATTGATTGACAAGCTGTCGCGACATGGATTGCTGACGGGAGAAATTGTCGCTGAACAGGTCGTCCGATTCTGAATCGGTGTTTACAATGCCGAGAAGAATGAGTTTGGATCGCTCCACATATTGACTGGTCTGGATGAACAGATTGCTGCTCTCGTTCCCAATCGGCTGCATAATTACTTGTGGGTTTGAGAAAAAGGCCCGACCGATGAAAATGCCCATGACGAGAATGATCACCGCCCCGAATGCCAGTCTGGGTGTCCAGCCTGCGGGTGTGGCCGGTTTGAACATTCGGTTTAAACTGTCGCGTACTGTCTCTGTGAATGAGGATTTCTGAGCTGGCAATCGGGCTTCGAGCTTGTTCCAGTAAGCGGTCCAGTACGCATTATCCAATTCGGGGCGGCTGTACCGATCTATCCTATTCATCGTAGCTAGAAATTTTTCGGATCGTGCCTGGCAGTTAACGCAGGTTTCCAGATGGTCGGCCAGCTTTACCTGTCGGCTGGCATCCAGCTCGCCGAAACGGGCTTCGATCATCCATTGTTCGACTTGTTTACAGCGGCTCATGAGAGTTGCTCCTTTAATACGGGAGACAGGGCATCCTGAAGTTTTCTGACTGCGCGGAACAGCAAGCTCTTGACGGATCCGGTTGTCAGACCGAGTTGTTCTCCGATGGTTTGCAGTTTTAAATCCTCGTAATGCCGTAAAGTGAAGACAGCGCGTTCACGGGGTGTCAGTGCATTCAATGCGGTTTGTACTTCTTGATTCAACATGATGGATTCGGTTTGTGTCTCAGGATTCCAATCCGAACCCGAAGAGATTGCAGCCTTCTGCAGCGTTTCGTCTTTAAGTTCGGCTTTATCCGCGTGCACACGGATGTTCTTTTTGCGGCTTCGGTCAATCCACGCATTCATGGTGATGCGATAGAGCCACGAGCTCATTTTGGCTTCTGATCGAAAAGATTTCAAATTGCGCCACATTTTAATGAATACCTCCTGAGATAAATCTTCTGAATCATGAATGTTGCCGGTCAAATCGTAACAGAACTTGAAAACCAGTTTTTGATAACATTCCACCAGGTGTCGAAATGCTTCGGTGTCACCTGTTTGTGCTTGCTGGATCCATTGTTGTTCTTGCGTCATGCAAATCTCCCGTATCCGGACAATAAGACGGAGGATGATTTAAAAGGGTTGACAGAATAAAATAAATAATCTGAATCAAGTTCACAAGGGAAGGATTGTACATTTTTTTTGAAGGAGACAGGAGATCCGCCTCCGCCAAGGCTACGGCGGACGAGCAGGGAATCCGCCTTCGCTAAAGATCAGCTTCGGCGGATAAAAAAGCCAGACTTGCGCCTGGCTAAATGACTGTCCCAATCTAGTTTCTTATTCACTACAACCTGAGCATCCGGGGCAGCCGGTTTCATCTTCATTAGATCGCTTCGCGAGAGTACGGTAAAAGCAGGTGCGTTCTCCGGTGTGGCATGCTGGACCCGCAGCATCGGAAAGCAGAATGAGTGTGTCTCCGTCGCAATCCATTAAAATCGATTGCACTTTCATGGTGTTGCCGGACGTTCCGCCTTTCATCCAGAGTTCCTGACGTGACCGGCTCCAGAATGTGGCGTTTCCGGAATCCAGCGTCATCTGCAGGCTTTCTTTATTGAGCCAGGCAACCATGAGTATGTCCCCGGATTGTATATCCTGCACGATGCTGGGAATGAGGCCTTTGTCGTCCCATTTCAAATTGTCTATGAGATCGAGATTAATGTTGAGGATTTGGTTTTCGGACATTTATTTTCCTTTCAAGAAGAAGTATACGGTACACGGTATATAGTACACAGTATTGGACTAGAGTTTTTGGATGAGTTTATGTGCCATTTTATTCAGCTGTTCGATTTGTTGAGTAATTGTTTCTAATTCTGAACTGGTGATGTAGTTTAATTCATTAGCAATAATCATCTGGGTTTCTAACTCAGCAGCTGAACTTAAAGCGATATATAGAAATTGCTTGAATTCTTTATTATGATAACGCTTGAATCCTTCCGCTATATTACTTGGAATTGAGACTGCAGATCGGCGCATTTGAGATGAAAGTGCATATGTCTCTTCTTTCGGAAATCTTCTTGTTAAATGATAGGTTGCTTTTACAATTTCAATACCCAATTGCCATATTCGAAGTTCTTTGAAATTCTGGATTCTATTTTCCATATTATTATCCGTGTACTGTGTACAGTATACTG
>JABMRT010000266.1 GCA_013202295.1 Candidatus Zhuqueibacterota bacterium | reverse complement strand
TACAGCATCTACAGCATCTACAGCATCTACAGCATCTACAGCATCTACAGCATCTACAGCATCTACAGCATCTACAGCATCTACAGCATCTACAGCGAACATGTAATGGTTGACATTTGAAAATGATATCTTTACGAGAATACTCTTTTGAGATTCTCATGGATAATTCTATTAAACAAATATTTCATTTTGAAAGGGGTGATGTCATTTGATTGTCAAAAAGAGGGCGTGATGCGGTCACACCACGCCCAGTACAACGTTCTCTCGCAATCCATACATGAATTGGAAATATAATACGATACTAACACATTTCGTTAAAGTCAATAAAAAGGTACGGAAATGAAGAAATTTACTGGTTTTAATATTTGTTTAATCGTAATTGTTATACTTTTCTGTGATTGTGAGAAAAAAACAGCAACATCTCCCCAACAAATAGAGATTAATGAAGGGCTCCCGTGTGAAAAAGATGGCATTATTGAAATCTGTATTGATGAGTTGATTTCGCAAAATGACCAAAAATCCACGCTTGAGCCAATAGATACTCTATTTATTTCAGAAACTCAAAACCGTCTTGAAATACCAAACGCAATCCCGTTTGCTCTTCCAATTTCAACATATTTCGAATTTTCTTTTAAAGGTGATTTTCAGGGGATAAGAAGTCATGTAATAGTCTGGTGGGAGTACTACCCACAAACAACGGATAATGTTTACAGTCATAATAGAGATATTGCATATATAGAAAACAATCGCGGCACAATTATAATGCCCAGAGAAGAAATGGTTTGTCTTGATTCACTACGGGGCTATATTTTCTGTCTTGACAGTGATGAAGAACATCAAGGATCAGGTGTTGTTTCATTACGATCAGGTGATTTTTCTATAGATATACCTGTTGATGCCTCTGAACAGACTGTAAATTATACGGAAGTAACAAGTCGGACTGAATTTTATCTTGATTCAACGACAACAAATTATAAAGTGAAAAATTCGGACCATCTTTCCTATAGCGACTTGAAAGATGGTGCCGTGTGGTATTTATTAACTCCTAAAGATGAAAGGGTTATTGTAATTGGGACGAGCAATGCTATTCGTTGGCTGAATGTAGAATCAAAAGAGAGGCACTTTATAGTATATGGTTTTGCACCAAAATTTTAAACATTGAAAGGAGTAATATTATGTGTCAACAAAATAGATCTTTCTATCAGATTATTTTAGCGTTCTTTTTATATGTAAGTTTGTCTTTTTGTAGTTCAATTATTCTCGATGATGCTAATTACACGATTGTTTCGTATTCCAAGAGTTTCGATCAATATGTTGGGCCAACAAGTGGTTCCTTATGGATAGGAACAAGTATTTTTGATTATGACACAACCAATTATCGAAGTTATGTAAAATTTGAAGATGTAGATGATATCCCTGATTGGTATTATCTGGATACTTCGCGGCTTTTATTGGATTCTAATAGTCAAAGTCCTGAAAATGAATTATCGTTCAGATTGACAGCTATGTCAAGTTTATCAACTTCCGCAAGTCAATTATATTCAGATATCTATAGTTCTTCATATTGTGGCAGCTTTTCACAGGAGAGTGATGAAACTGTTAATGATTACTATTATTTAGGTACAACATATGATTCTTACCTTGAACAGAGAATAGAAAGTTCAGATTGGTGCGCAGTGGGTTTTGCAAGTACTTTTGATAATAACGAGACATATTTAAGATATTATAATGATACATTTCAGGCTGATTATGAAATAAGGATGTCATCAAGTGGTACTCTTGCCCAAGATGAAAAATGGGGCAGTTCAAATACACTAACGGGTAATGTGAGTGTTCCCACCGGAAAAACACTGAAATTATTTTCTGGATTAAGTTTAACGATTGGGAGTTATTATATCAAATCCACGGGCGGTACAATTACTGCACAATCAGGCATAACATTAAGTCCTTCAACTACAGCCATAGTTAAACAAGGGGCTGCGATTAAAGGATATTACCCGACAGTTTCTTCAGCGCTGTCTAATGCTACATCAGGTCAAACTGTGTACCACCCAATGGACACACATAGTCTATCAAGCAATTTAACAGTGCCTTCAGGAGTTACGCTGGCTATTCAATCGGGCACAACGATAAACCTGAGTAGTTATAAAATTGATGCTTCTGATGGTACAATCACAGTATCGGGTGGCGCTACAATAAATCCATATATTCGGATAACAACAAGTGCGGGGGTAATTAAAGGTTTATATCCTACAATCCAATCAGCAATTAATGCTGCTTCTTCCACACAACGTGTCCGGCTTGACGCTACGACATATTCTGAGAACATCAGTATGAAAGGTGGCGTTGATTTATTGGGCCAAAGTTCGGCAAGTACAATCCTTGCCGGTGACATCACATCTAGTTATCAGTCAACTGCAGATATTGGTTTGATGTATGTTCAAGGGGATGTGACAATCAATGGTGGTTCAGGGCTTTTTGTCTATAATCTGAGATTTCGTGATAAAATTGATATTAATTATGGATCAGGTCATGAAGTCTATAATTGCACACATGAACCCTATTACAGTGGTTGGCTTGATGTTTACTCAACCAGTGTTATTGCGGATAATTATTATTCAACCAATTATTATCCAGGCCGCGGTGTACAGGGTGGCAGCGCCACACTATCAATGGAACTCGGCGAACTTAAGAACATGAGTTATGGTTTGTTTGCAGCTTCCTCTCTAACAGCTGACCTGAACGACATGAATTTTTGTTCTAACACGAATGATATTTATGTTGCCAGCACCGCTGATGTAGATGTGGTTCGAGGAACCTATGGCAAATTTTCTTCATGCCCACCGCCAACTAGTGGTCCGGGTTCTATCTCCTATGATTACTGTACAGCATGTGGTGGTGCCAAGGCAATCGCCCCGAAAATGACAACACTGTCTTCTGACGAAGCAGATGAAAAAGCGGACAAGAAGATTTACAAAGAAGCTTATAAACTCTACAAAGAAGTGCAGAAGAGTCGACAGGCTGCCAGGCAGAATGAGGAAGAGTTCAATATTCAGCAGCATAGAGATAAACTTGATCAAGCTGTTGATAAATTGAAGAAACTGGCGGATAAGTATCCCAAAAGCGAATCCATTATATCCGGTTTCCAGCTTCTGTCTTTTATTTGGAATGATCTGGGCGAACCGGCTCAATTTGCGCTGTATGCCAGTGACCTGAAGAAAAAGTCGATGTCCGATCCATTTAAATACGGGCTGCTTCAGGGCGAGGCCCACAGTCTGGTCAGTCGGGGTGCATTTGAAGAAGCGATTGCACTTAATACTGAGATGGCCGGTTTGAACGTGGAATTGGATCTGCAAGAAAATGCACTGTACGGCAAAGGGGTGATCTGTCAGTATTTTATCGGAGATAAAAAACGAGCAGAGGAAGCGTATAATCAGGTATTGGTTTTGAACCCGGAATCCAGTTTTTCCGAAATGATTCGGTCCGATCTGGAGCGGCTGAATGAAAATTATAATCCTGGGCCGAAAGAAGAAATCGATGTAACGGTAGAAGGATTGAGCCTGGGCAACTATCCCAATCCGAGCAATCCAAATACGACTATTTACTACACTCTGCCCGAAGAAGGCCAGGTCACAATTCGAGTATATGATGTGATGGGTCGTCAGGTTCAGGCTTTAGTAAATAACGTGCAAATGATGGGCAAATACGAAGTGCAATGGGATGGAAAAGACAGCCAGGGTGTTCAGGCTGCGTCGGGTGTGTATTTCTATCAGCTTCAATTTGAAGATCAAACGATCACACAGAAACTGATGCTGGTCAGATAACCCTCCAGATCATTTATAACGAAGTTAAGTACAAAGAGCGATGCACTTATTAAGTGCATCGCTCTTTATGCGAAGGATATCAACCTATCTCCTACCTAAAAAGAGCTTGCATTAAGGATATATTTTGTATAAATTCATAAGCTTTGGTTCAAAGCTAAAATTATTCCGAAATATCGGAATGCATGGAGGTTGTGTTTCCTGCTTGAAAAAACACATAAGATCTATATTGTTCATTGACTTAGTATACTATGTTTGAAGACCTCATTCAAAAGCTTGATATTGCCGTTCGCAAGATTCGAGGCTCGGCAAAGCTGACTGAAGCCAATATCGCTGATTCCCTTAGGGAGATCAGGCGCGTGCTTCTTGAAGCAGATGTCCATTTCCGTGTGGTGAAAGAATTCATCGCAGCAGTTCAGGAAAAAGCGGTCGGGCAGGAGGTGCTGAAAAGCATCTCGCCAGGTCAGCAGGTTGTGAAAATATTTCATGATGAGCTGGTTTCGCTTCTTGGGCAGTCACGTGTACCGCTTCAGTTCAGCCATGTTCCGCCCTCGGTAATCATGGTTGTTGGGCTTCAGGGATCCGGCAAAACCACGTTTTGTGCCAAGCTGGCTACACATCTGAGAAAGCAAGGTCACAATCCGATCCTGGTCGCGGGAGATATTTATCGTCCCGCTGCAATTGATCAGTTAATCATGCTGGGCAAGAGTATCGATATCCCTGTTTTTAATCAGGGAAAAGAGAATCCTGTAACGATTGTCAAGAAGGGGATTTCAGAAGCTCGCAAGAAGGGGCATGATACTCTGATTCTGGATACGGCCGGTCGTCTGCACATTGATAACGAGATGATGCAAGAATTGGTCTCGGTTCAAAAGGCAGTTAAGCCCATCGAGATTCTTTACGTGGCAGACAGTATGACAGGCCAGGATGCAGTCAATTCGGCAAAGGCATTTCTTGATCAGCTTGATTTTACTGGGATTGTTCTCACCAAGCTCGACGGGGATGCCCGCGGTGGCGCGATTCTGTCAATTCGATCCATTACGGATCGGCCAGTCAAGTTTATCTCGAATGGTGAGAAGCTCGATCAGATTGAGCCGTTTCATCCTGACCGGATGGCATCACGGATTCTGGGTATGGGTGATGTGGTTACACTCGTTGAGAAAGCTCAGGAATCCATTGATCAGGAAGAAGCGGAAGAGCTTGCGACTAAGCTTCAGAAGCAATTCTTTACCTTTGAAGATTTTCTGGATCAGCTTCAGCAAATGAAGAAAATGGGGCCACTCAGTCAGATCATGGGCATGTTGCCAGGGATGAGCGGTCGCATGAATCAGCTTGAAGTAGATGATCATGCACTGGTGAAAATTGAAGCAATGATTCAATCCATGACGGCTGAAGAAAGACACAAGCCGCAGATTATTAATGGCAGCCGAAGAAAACGTATTGCTGTAGGAAGCGGCACCACAGTTCAGGATTTAAACCGGCTGCTTAAGCAATTTCAAATGATGCAAAAAATGATGAAGAAAATGGGCCGGATGAAGAAAGGCAAAATGATGCAGGGAATGCCTCCCGGTCTTCAGTTTTAAAATGAAACAGAAATAGGAAATCCGCGAAATTGTTAGAAGTGAGTGGATAAAATCCTTAGAAATAGAAAAATTTATATAAATGGAATTTATTTAAACAGGAGGTTTTGTTGGCAGTAAAAATAAGATTGACTCGAATGGGACGGAAAAAGCGTCCATTTTATCGAATTGTGGTTGCCGATGGCCGCGCACCGCGTGACGGTCGGTACATTGAAAATATTGGAACTTATAATCCCATTGTAGAGCCTCCAGAAGTCTCTGTGGTTGAAGACAGAGCTGTATACTGGCTGGATCAGGGCGCAATTCCATCTGATACGGTGCGTACTATTTTTAAAAAAGAAGGATTGCTTCACAAGCGCTTCCTTAATAAAAGAGGATTTGATGAAGCACGTCTTGAAGAAGAAATGAAGAAATGGGAAGTGCTTCAGATCGACCGTAAGCGAAAAGCTGAAACAGCGGTTACCGAAAAAGCACAAAAGAAAGCTGAAGCAAAGAAAAAGGCTGAGGAAGAAAAGGCAGCCGAAGCAGCCGCATCTGCCAAACCTGAAGCAAAGACTGAAGTTGCACCCGCCGAACCGGAAGCCAAAGTAGAAGAGGTTGCTCCGGCAGAGTCCGAAGTTAAAGCGGAAGAAGGTGATTCCACTGAGCTTGAGGTTAAAGCAGAAGAAGTGAAACCCGAGGAATCCATACCGGCTGAACCTAAAGCCAAAGCCGAAGAGACTGCTCCTGAAGAATCAGAAGTTAAAGCTGAAGAATCCGCACCTGTGGAAGAAAAAGCTGAAGAGACTACTCCAGCTGAACCAGAAGCCAAAGCCGAAGAAGCACCAGCTGAACCAGAAGCCAAAGCCGAAGAGGCTGCTCCTGCAGAATCCGATTCAAAAGCAGAAGAAGCATCAGCTGAACCGGAAGCAACGGCAGAGGAATCCAAAGTCGAAGTATCTGCTTCTGAAGAAGTGACCAAACCAAAGACGAAAGAAAAAAAGGCTTCCAAGACTAAAGATAAAAAAGAAGAGGTCGAATCCTCTGAATTCAAGAATGAAAATAAGTCCGATACAGAAGATAGTACAGAGTAATCAAGTTTTCTAATTGTAAAACCATTACAACTTTGAAAGTGCAACTTTGACATGTGGTTGATAACTAAATATTGGTCAGTAAAATGAACTGAAAGGCGACATATTAGATACGCGGACGGAATCGATACTGAAATGAGGAGGGATGTTGAGATGAAGGAGTTTATCGAATTTATTGCCAAGTATCTGGTTGACAAACCTGACCAGGTTAATGTATCAGAAGTTGTGGGAGAGAAAACCACGGTATACGAGTTGCGAGTTGGTGATGGTGATTTGGGCAAGGTTATCGGACGGAAAGGGCAGACTGCCAAATCCATCCGTACGCTCTTAACAGCTGGAGCAGCCAAACGTGGAAAACGAGCTGTTCTTGAAATCTTAGAATAATCAAGGACATCTATGAGGGGTGGGGAGATAGGGTTGGTTGAAATTGGTAAAATTACCCGTGCTCACGGCATACGGGGCGAAGTAAAGGTAATTTTATATTCCAATAATCCGGAATGGTTTCAATCCCTTCATTCCTTATTTGTTTCGAGTCAGACCCATCAGGGTGAATGGAAAAAGATTCTCAAGCGGAATCTTGTTGCGAAACGCACAATCATTCATTTTGAAGGTCTGGAAACGAGAAATGAAGCTGAAGATTTTTGTGGCTGCATGCTAAGCATTAAGCAGAGCGACCTCCCGGAATTGCCTGAAGACTTAATCGGCTTTGATGTGAAAACATCTGAAAACAGCAAGATAGGCGTTTTAAAAGAAATCTTGGAAATGCCCACTCAGGATGTTTATGTAATAGAAACAGAAAAAGGCGAGGTCATGATTCCGGCAGTGGAGGCATTTATTAAAAAGATTGATTCCTCCAAACGAGAAATACTGATTAAGCCGATTGATGGAATGTTAGAACTTGATGCGGATTGATATCCTGACACCCTTCCCTGAGTTGATCGCAGGTACTTTTGATGAAAGTATGATTAGAAAAGCCAGGGATAAGAATCTTGTAGATGTAAAATTTTGGGATATCCGGGAAGAAGCAAAAGACAAACATAATACGGTTGATGATTATGCTTACGGTGGTGGGGCAGGGATGATTTTAAAGCCGGAGCCGATTTTCCGCACCATGGATAAAATATGTGATGGAAGTTCGGATCCACGGCAACGCGTTCTTTTCATGACACCACAGGGCAAACAGTTCGATCAGGCCTTGGCCCGGGATCTATCCGCTGAAGATCACTTGATCTTTATCTGCGGTCACTATCGCGGGGTGGACGAACGAGTGATCGAAAATCTGGTTACGGATGAAATTTCCATTGGCGATTATATCCTGACTGGAGGGGAACTGGCCGCAGCCGTGATTTCAGATGCGGTGATTCGACTGCTTCCCGGTGTGCTTGGCAATTTTGATTCGGCTGAGGGTGACAGCTTCACGTCCGGATTGTTAGACCACCCGCATTACACGCGTCCTGAGGTGTATCGCGATTACAAGGTTCCAGATGTGCTGTTAACCGGACATCATGCAAATGTGGAAACGTGGCGCAAAGAGCAATCGCTCGAACGTACGCGTCTCAGACGACCGGATTTATATAAAAAATATATTCAAAAGAGTGACGATAAGAAATCTCAGTGAGAAGGAGTTTTTAAAATGGACATCTTGGCTACGGTAACTGCCGAACAATTGAACACTGAAATCCCCGAATTTGGTCCAGGCGATAATCTGGATGTACACATCCGTGTTGTCGAGGGTGAAAAAGAACGCATTCAGCTTTTTAAAGGATTATGCATTCAACGTCGTGGAGGTGGAATCAACGAAACCTTTACGGTTCGTAAAATTTCCGGTGGCGTCGGTGTTGAGCGTGTTTTTCTACTGCACTCTCCCCAGCTCGCAAAAATCGAACGAACCCGTTTTGGAAAGATCCGGCGTGCGAAATTATTTTACATTAGAAAATTGCGTGGCAAAGCTGCCCGAATTGAAGAAAAAATGTAATCCAATATTCTCTGTATGGCATTAAAAGACCGCTTGAACCGATCTGGGACGAGGGGTCTTTTTCTTTTTAAGGTGGGCGGTAAGTGGTAAGAGGTTAGAAAGGACGAAAATCCTTTCGGAAAATGAATTATATGCAGTCAGCGAAAATTGTGGATAAATTAAAACGGGCCTCGCAGAAGCCGGGTGTGTATCTGCTGAAGGATGCAAAGGGCAAGATACTTTACGTCGGCAAGGCGAAGGTGCTTCGAGCACGATTGCGGCAGCATTTCAATCCGGGTAAAGATGAAGAAAAACGGCATTATCTGATGATGTCGAAGGTCCACGATTTTGAAACCGTTATTACGGATTCAGAAGTTGAGGCCCTGATCATGGAGGCAAATTTTGTTAAGGAGCATCGGCCGAAATACAATGTCAATCTGAAGGACGACAAGAGTTATCCCTACATCCGTGTCACCGCTGAATCCTATCCCCGTATTTTTATCACGCGTACCATCGTTCGTGACGGGTCAGAATATTTCGGACCTTTCACAGATGTGCTGACCCTGAAACGGCTTATGGCTGCGATCCGCCGAATTTTTCCGCTACGCACCTGCAAGCTGCATATTACAAAAGAGACCATCCAAAATAAAAAACATTCAGTTTGCTTGCTATATCATATCGGGCGATGTCCCGGGCCGTGTGAAGGGTATATTCCCAAACAGGATTACGGTCACATTGTCACGCAGATCGCCTCTTTCATCCGTGGTAAGAGTAAGGATTTGGTAAAGGAACTTGAAGCGCAGATGCAGGAGTTTGCTGTAAATCAAGAGTTTGAACAGGCCGCGTTTGTCCGGGATCAGATCCGCTATGTCGTACACTTTCAAAGAAAGCAGAAAGTGATGGATGCCAAACAAGCGGACCGCGACATCCTTGTTGTCGCTTCAGAGGATTGCATCGCGTGTGGTGTGGTCTTTCATGTTCGGGATGGCAAGCTGATCAATCGGTTACATTATGTGTTAAACGGTACAGAGAATAAATTCCTTTCGGAAATCATACAGGCCTTTATCAAGCAGTACTATGTACGCAGCGATTTTATTCCCCACGAGATATTACTGTCCCACTTCGTCGAGGAAGTGGATGATCTGACCCTTTTTCTCCAAAATCAGCGAAAGGGCAAGGTGTCACTTCAAGTGCCACAACGTGGTGAGAAGGCCCGGCTGATGGAGATGTGCAGAAAGAACGCGCAATTTCTGCTCGATGAGTTGTGCCTCCAGCATTCACAAAAGGAGAAGAGGATTGCCGGTCCGGTTGAGGCTCTCCAACACGATCTAGGTCTTGAGCACCCTCCCATGCGGATTGAAGCGTTTGACAATTCAAATATTCAAGGCACAGATCCGGTGGCATCACTTGTGGTGTTTGAGAACGGGAAACCGAAGAAATCCGAGTATCGAAAGTACAAGATTAGAACAGTTCAGGGCGCGGATGATTTCGCGAGTATGGCCGAGGTGGTTGAGAGGCGAATCACGCGTCTTCTCAAAGAAGGCCGCGAGATGCCGGATCTGATCCTTGTGGATGGGGGTAAAGGGCAGCTATCCGCAGCGATGGGTGTGCTCCAAAAATTCCAACTCGAAGATCAGCCGATTATTGGGTTGGCTAAAAGGCTGGAGGAGATTTTCCGGCCGGGGATTTCAGATCCCCAAACCCTGCCGAAATCCTCTCTAAGCCTGCACTTACTCCAACAGGTACGTGACGAAGCGCACCGTTTTGCGATTACGTTCCATCGATCACTCCGAAAGAAACGAACCGTCCATTCAGAATTGGATGACATTCCGGGGATTGGGGAGAAACGGCGTAAGGCGCTGCTCAAGGCTTTCGGTTCCGTTGCCGGGATTCGGGATGCGAGCATTGATGAGATCGCCAGAGTGGATGGGATGAATCAAAAGGCGGCGGAGACCCTCCTGAATCATTTGAATTCAGAGACGGGATGAGTTATTCAGTGTGACGCATTTCGACCATTCAGGATGCCGGGGACTTTTCATTTGGTATGTTCTTGAAGTTAAGTCCTTGACCAACACTTAATGGCGGGTCATGGACCCGCCCCTACTTAATTAAATTTCAATTTGATAAAACATCTTTATTTCCGTATTTTACTTTCTGATCCTAATCAATAAAAACCTCCCGGAGGTTAGTTTAGCATGGAATTTCACATCTCCAGAAAATCGCGCGATACGTATCAGTTTGATGAACTCCTTTATTCCATCACAGGCAATGTGGTATTCTCTGATTTCATGGCTGTTCGCACGTTCGTTCAGAAGGTCAATGACAGGCGCAATGTGGTTGAGTTTCCGGAGCTGGCATGGCGTGCGGGTGATGTGAATGCAATGGGTCTGATCGATGAGATTCTTCATAGGGTATTGGCCTTGTACCGGGAAGAGATCAATCCCAAACTCATGACAGAAGCACTTACCTCCATTGAAACTGTGATCGGAAAGGATGCTGTCGATAAAACTCTCCGGCAATTTGTTGAAACTTTTCCTCCGATTCAAATTTTTCAATCAAAAATTACCATAGACGATTACCTCTCCGGCGAAACAGACGGTCAATCCAATCCAGAGGTAGTTCTGGAAGAGATGCTGCTTCTCTGGCTGGCGAATGGTAATCCTGCGTTCACTCCCTATTCTGAATTGTTTGATGACACCCTGCTGAAAAAGAAAACATCCTATCTTAAAATCATGGAATCACTCGAGCAGGTTTTTAATTCCGAATCCCCGTTTGGATCGAGCAATCAGCAGCTCATTCAAATGCTTCGCAGTCCGATGGAAGCTTCCCCATATTCTCTGGACGGGCAGCTTGAATACATCCGTGAGCACTGGGGTAAGTTGATTGGCAAGATCCTTTATAAATTACTCAGCAGTCTCGATCTTCTGGAAGAAGAGCGCAAGTTGGGATTTACTGGCCCCGGGCCATCTGCAGTCTATGATTACAGCAGTTTGGACCCAGATTACGAGCGGTTCAGCGAAGATAAGGACTGGATGCCGCGCGTGGTCATGATGGCGAAGAATACCTATGTGTGGCTTGACCAGCTCTCCAAGAAATATGAGACCGAAATTCACCGGCTCGATCAAATCCCGGATGAGGAGCTGGATCTGTTTGCCGGATGGGGATTTACCAGTTTGTGGTTGATCGGATTGTGGGAGCGGAGCAAAGCTTCCAAAACAATCAAGCAGATGTGCGGCAATCCTGATGCAGAAGCCTCCGCTTATTCCCTCATGGCTTACACAATCTCATCCGATCTCGGTGGGGAGGGAGCATTCCAAAATCTTCGTGACCGGGCATGGCAGCGGGGGATCCGTATGGGCGGCGACATGGTACCGAACCATGTGGGTATTGACGGCAAGTGGGTGATGGAACATCCGGATTGGTTTGTGTCTCTGGATCATTGCCCCTATCCTTCCTATACATTCAATGGGTCCAATCTCTCCATTGACGATCGTGTGGGCATATATCTGGAAGACCATTATTATGAACGGTCGGACGCGGCAGTGGTGTTCAAACGCGTGGATCACTGGACTGGCAGTGAAAAATATATCTATCACGGGAATGATGGTACAAGCATGCCGTGGAATGATACAGCGCAATTGAATTATCTCAATCCTGAAGCGCGGGAAGCGGTCATCCAAACCATTCTGCATGTGGCGCGACAGTTTCCGGTAATCCGGTTTGACGCGGCCATGACCCTGGCTAAGAAGCACATTCAGCGGCTCTGGTTTCCTGAGCCGGGATCAGGCGGCGCGATTCCATCCCGGTCCGAGCACGCCCTGTCCCGAGTGGATTTTGAGAAGGCCATCCCGAATGAATTCTGGCGTGAAGTTGTGGATCGGGTTGCACAGGAAGCACCTGACACACTTCTCCTCGCTGAGGCTTTTTGGATGTTGGAAGGGTACTTTGTTCGCACACTGGGAATGCACCGGGTTTATAACAGCGCGTTCATGAATATGCTGAAGAATGAGGAGAATGAGAAGTATCGAAGTGTGATCAAAAACACGATTCAGTTCGATCCCGAAATTCTCAAGCGTTATGTGAATTTTATGAATAATCCCGATGAAGATACAGCTGTGGCCCAATTTGGGAAAGAAGACAAGTACTTTGGTGTGTGTGTGCTTTTATCCACCATGCCGGGACTGCCCATGTTCGGACATGGCCAGATTGAGGGATACACGGAAAAGTACGGTATGGAATTCCGTCGCGCCTACTGGGATGAGCAGCCCAATTCATGGCTTGTCGAGCGACATGAGCGAGAGATCTTTCCAATCCTTCGAAAACGGTATTTGTTTGCCCATGTCCATAATTTTCTCCTCTATGATTTTTTCGCGGCCGAAGGGCATGTGGACGAGAATGTATTTGCATACTCCAATCAAGCGGGCGATGAACGGGCGCTGGTGATCTATAATAATGTGTATGGAGAGGCCAGGGGTTGGATTAAAACCTCCGCTGCCTATATTATGAAAGAGGGGGATCAAAAAAATCTCACTCAGAAATCACTAGGTGAGGGATTGGCGCTTTTCGTTGATCCGGATACGTTCTGTGTTTTTCGAGATCAGATCTCGGGATTGCAATATATTCGCAGCAGCAAAGATTTGCATGAAAGTGGCATGTATTTCGAATTGAATGCATTTCAGTATCATGTCTTCCTTGATTTTTATGAAGTACAGGATCAGCCAGAGCGGCCCTATTCACAACTTTCACATTATTTAAACGGGCGAGGTGTACCGGATGTGGAGGAAGCATTGCGCGAAATCTTCCTTCAGCCGCTCCACGGTGTCTTTCAATCGCTGATAAATCCTGAAATTTTAAAAAAAGTATTGAATGCGCAAGATCCGAAACGAATTGATGCGCTCTTTAAAGAAATACGAATTTCCCTCGCACATATAATAGAAGGGATTCAATCCTTTATTGGAGCCTCCGATTCCCCTGAACATTTATTAGATCAAGTGTGCCATGATCTGGCTATATTGCTCCGATTCCCCAATCTGGAATCTCATTATACAGTACTTCAAAAATCCACATTTAAAATAGTTAAGGAGGCATTGATAGCCTTGTCCAGAAATTTAGATCAGATGACAGGCATTCTCTTTTACTGGATTATCATCCGTCGGCTGGGTGTGATTAAAGATCCCGAAGATCAGGGTCCGATCAGCCGATGCTGGATCGATGAACTGATGCTGGGTAAGCTGATCGATAATGTCCTGACTGAATCCGGCTTTGATGAGGATGTCGTCTGGCGGGCGGGAAAGCTGCTCCGCATTCTTACGCAGCATCAGGACTGGATTGACCTATCCTCTCAGAATGAATGGACTGCTCAGCGTCTAGTGGAAACTTTACTGGGTGATCATGATGTGAGACAGTTGATAAAGGTGAATAGGCACCGTGATGTGCTCTGGTTTCAGAAGGAGGCATTCGAAGAAATGATGCATTGGCTTATTACGGCGAGATTGCTGGTTATTTTGTCTGATGAGAAGATATCCGGTTCGAATGAACAAAAAAGCATTCGGCAATTGAATGTATTGTTCCGTGAGATCGAAAAGGCTAAAACAAAATCCGGGTATCAGGTGGAAAAGCTGTTGGACTTATTATAAAGGATGGGGATCCGCCTTCGCCTCAGCCTCCGATAAATCTACTGCTGGCAAGAAAGCTACGGCGGACGAGCGGGAGATCAATTTAAGGAATACTATGATGCAAGATAAAATAAAAACACGTGATGAGCTTCAAGTGCTCTGTAAGGAGTGGAGAGAAGCAGGCAAGAAGATCGGATTCACATCCGGGGCGTTTGACATTTTACATGCCGGTCATGTCGATTATCTTGAAAAGGCAAAGACCATGTGCGATATCCTTGTTGTCGGTGTGAATACAGACGCATCCATTA
Source organism: Candidatus Zhuqueibacterota bacterium (assembly GCA_013202295.1). Classification (GTDB taxonomy): domain Bacteria; phylum Zhuqueibacterota; class QNDG01; order QNDG01; family JABMRT01; genus JABMRT01. The sequence goes on along the minus strand of JABMRT010000266.1, from coordinate 1,260 downwards.
AAAAATACAAGGGGCCGGATCGACCGATTGTTTCGGAATCCCATCGTATTCAGGTCGTGGCCGCGTTGGAATCCATTGACTATGTGTTTACGTTTGAAGAGCGGCGCAATCAAAAGAACATTGAAGCATTAAAGCCTCACTATTATATCAAGGCAGGAGATTATTCGACTGATACCTTAACCTCCAAAGAAATTGTGGAGAAGTATGGCGGAGAAGTCCGGTTGATCCCGATTAAGCAGGATGTTTCCACTACCGAGTTACTAGAGAAGATGTCCTCCTCCAATTCACAGTCTAAATATATTAAGGAAGAGGGCACGGGCCATCTTGAAAGTAAATCTGTCAAACAATCCCATGCCGCATTTCTGGATCGTGACGGCACGATTAATAAAGAGGTTCATTATCTGCATGAGCCAGATAAATACGAACTGTATCCTAATTCGGCTGAGGGGATTAAAAAATTTCAGGATATGGGATACAAAATCATTGTAATCACTAATCAGCCCGGTATAGGCATGGGCTATTTCAGCAAAGAGGACTTTTATAGGGTGAACCGGGAGATGCTGAAGCAACTGTCCCAATTCGGTATTCTGGTGGATAAAATCTACTTCTGTCCCCACTCAAAATCTGAACAATGTGACTGCCGTAAACCCGGTCAGGCACTGATCCAGCGGGGGAAAGATGAGCTGAATTTGGATCTGTCCCGAAGTGTGATCATTGGAGATAAAACCGGCGATATGGAGACAGGCAAGCAGGCAGGGATGAAAACCATCCTTGTGCGTACCGGATTCAAAGGTGAGGATGGAGAATTTCCCGGTGAACCGGATGCATGGGCAGATGATCTTCTGATGGCTGCAGAGATCATACTTTCACTGGAAAGACGTTCCATGTAAGCTATCTATTTGTAAACTCATATAATACCTTGGAAAAAGTCAGAAAATAACGCTTATTCGGTTAAAATTCTCTTGACTTTCAAGGGGTAACTTTGTATACTTATAGGCCTGAAACAGAAGGGGTAATAGAATAGAAACAATGAGAAAAAAGATCATAAAATTAGAAAATAAGCTTGACATTTAAATATCGAAACTATATATTATAAGACTTTTGCAGAGGCACTCAGATTGCCTCGGTTTAAATAAAATAATGTTCTTTGAAAACTTCGCGTGCATGGGTCCCAAGAAAAAAAATAAATGAGCCATTTACTCTGTTTGATTATTATTGACAACGGAGAGTTTGATCCGGGCTCAGGACGAACGCTGGCGG
>JABMRT010000265.1 GCA_013202295.1 Candidatus Zhuqueibacterota bacterium | reverse complement strand
TTTTAGAAATGATTTTTTCTAGAATAGGATATAAATTTAATAAAAAAAGCCGGGTGATTTATCCGGCTTTTTTATTATTATCTTGTCACCAATAAATATTTAGAATTTAAATTTAAGAAATATTAATATTTCCATTCCTTCAATTCTTCGATCATCAGTACGCCCTGTAAGATACTTTACCTGGAAATCAATTATTGAATCAGTAGTGATTTCGTAATTCATACCAATTCCTCCCCCAAGCAAATTGGCTGAACCGACACCATACTCATTTTCGCCATAGAACCTTCCATGAGCCAGCAAGGCGAATTTCGCATTCTCTGCAGACGACATATCCACATGAAAATCGGTTTCAAATTGATATCCTGAGGAATTATACTCCTCCTCTTCAAAGGTAAATCCCTGTCTGATCTCACTCTTCCCTTTTCGGCGAAATAAAAGATGACCCCATGCATACTTATCGTCCTGAAAACGGTAAAAAAGACCGCCCTCAACAACAAGCTTCTGACCAGATCCATAAACTTCCTGTCCATCCATCATGTCCCTATTATAATATGTCATCATCACATCAAACATCAATTTCATGTCTTTACTGAGCATAATATCAAGCCCGACCTGTCCAGAGATTTCATTTCCTGCTTGATATTTAGGACTGAATGTTTCGGAATAGATTTCATTTCCAATCGGATAGGTATAAGTATAATCCACAGGATTATAGGATCCCTTTTTTATATATTGCGCTCCCAAACCGAGAATGATTCGTTCATTCAATGGATAGGCTCCGGCGATCCCTCCTTTAATGCAGAATCCCTGCCCATATACAGGCATTGAAAATCGAAAAATATTTCTGCTGAGCAATTGTGATAACAGAAATTGATCATTATTTAAATGTGTTTTTCCCGTGGGAATACCTAAACCAAAATTGACCAGAACGCGGTCCTTGGCCAACATATAATTCAATTGAACCCAAGTGTCTGATGGACCATTAATCGTATTATCTTCTTCCCACCAAGTATAGGCCGATCGATGAGAAAGGATAAGATGCATCTGGTCACCAATCGGAAACATCAGCATTAAGGGAATGCTGAGTTGATTGATTGGAACGGTTTGATTTTCAATTCGCCAACCTTGAAAATGAGTGCCTAGTTGAAGATATCCAGTATGCTGCGTTTGAAGTATTTCCTCTTGAGAAAACGCAGTTCCTATGATAAACAGGAATAATATTAAAAGCCATTTTTTCATAGATAACCCCTATGAGCCTAGCATTGATAGTAAATATTATCGAATGACAACCATCTTACGATTCGCTATATGATCTTCAGTTCGAATTTGATAAAAATATACACCACTTGACACCTGAACAGCATAATCATTGGTGGCATCCCAGATGATTTGAAAATGACCAGCAGCAGCCTGGTCTTCATAATATGTTCGCACCTTTTGACCGAGTACGTTAAAAATCATGATGTCCACTTTACTGGCACGCGGCAAACTGTATCGAATGGTGGTCTCGGGATTAAACGGATTCGGATAATTTTGATGTAATGCGAACTCAATAGGCACCAGTGAAATCCCGTCACGATTCTCATCCACAAATTCTGAAGTACCTGCGATCAGTTTAAATTGATAGCCTGAATTCCCTGTCTTTCGAATGGTGCGCACGATTGTCTCTGCTTCACGGCAATTGACCGAATTTCCATCTTCAAGATCTATTAAATAACATTCCCATTTTTCAGGTAATGTGTTCAGCCATGACCAATTGATTTTGAAAGATTGATCTTTCTTGCATCCTTTTACTTCAAGGTGCCAAATTTGACCTTCCTGTCCCATTGGCCGAATATCACTTGCAAGCAGTCCAGGGAGATTCGTGTTTGGTGCCTGAATAAAATTCAGACTCACTTGACGACCCAGTGATGGAGGCGGTTCGATTTGATCGAATGAATCTAATCCGATATTTGCATCTGTTCGAATACCCGCATAATTGAAACGATCAGCGCTTGATCCTGATTCAACGGCAAGTTTAATCATCCATTCAGAATCCTGCATTTCATAGGCAATATGCCGTTTGTATGAGGCTGTATTTTTTGGCGCAGTGCTCACAACAGGTATGGATTCTTTGGGTGGAATAGTCAGAAAAGCAATCACTGTATCCGGATTAAAGATCCAGTATCCGATCCAGGGATTAAGCTGAGAAATATCAGAATTGTAACCCTCTTCCCCTTCCCAGGCATAAATTGTATTGATAAGATTCGTTCCGGAAATGGAACAGTCATCCCATGCGACTGGGAACCAGAAGGGTGATCCGAACATATTCCAACCCGGATTCAACTCGATTTCAAACGCTTTATCTGTTTGAATAGAAAATCCTGTTGGAAGTTGGAAACTTTGTTCTTCTTTTGAGACAATCCAGAACGCGCGGCCGGGATACATATGGAAATACTCGGGATAGATCGTCGGAGGCGGATATTCGAAGTAAACCTCTGACAATCCACTGTCAAGTTTGGCCTGACTTCGATAGGAGTGCCACCAGTATAAGCGCCATTTATAGGGATTATAGGGAAAGAGATCCTTTAAAATACTGTCTGCCTTCACTTCGGTCAATTGCGTAGGTATGGAAAACAGGGTCGCATTCTGGAATGTGATCATATTTGAATTTGGAGATTCGACTTCTTGTGTATAATATGTGAGGTTATCTGTTAAGCCGTGATGATACACAGAAATCGAATAGGGGTTGTAGACAGGCGCGTAACTCGGTGCTGAAAATTGTACGCCGCTGTGTGTACGCGCGTCCACATAATATTCAATGCCCTTCAATGAAATCGAATCAGTATAGATATTTACATAGAATGTATCATTATAAGCATTTGCGGCCAGCTTGGAATACGGATAAAGTCCACCCCCTTCTCGGTAATAGACAAACAGACTGTCTATCCCCAGAGACGCAGGCGGATAGATAGACAAATGCAGCGTATCTGACGTTGTGAGATTGGATTCATTCAGAGTAGCAACCTGAATACCGTAATTACTTGGCGCGACCTCCCACCCTGCTCTGGCCACATTTGACAAACGAAATTCGTCGATTGTACCCTGAAAGAAGCGTTCTATTTTCCCCGAATTGGATGCGGATGCCCCAAACATCAACGGCCGACCCACATCGGCACCTTCAATATTAATCCAGGCTTTAGAGAGAACCAATACGCCATCTACATAGAGCTTGCTGCTTCCTGTTGGATTATAGATAAAAGCAATCTGATGCCACAATCCATCATTCAAGCGCGGTCCGCCGCTTCCGAAACCGTGTACTGCAATCTGACCATTTCCATCGAGATACATCCCATAATGCACTGTATCACGCACACCCTTGAATAGAAGTGTCTGATACGCCTTTACCGTGTCTGTAACCATCGAGAATTCGATCGTAAATGCTTCTGAGGCCATATCAAAAATCCATTCATCCGCAGAAGGAATCTCAACCCAGTTATTGAGTCCATTAAAGTGTAGCGCCTCTCTATACAATCCCGCAGTCTGCCAGGTGGCACCATAAACCACACCATTTCGGCCTGCTCCGGTTGGATCATAAAGGACAGTATCTAATTGTGTGGTATCCGAGAAATCATGATTGAAGTGATACAATGCCACAGTGAAGGGGTCGGTAACAGAGAACTCCTCGTTTCGAGTTTGGCCGACACTCTTACCCCGAAGTGCAATAATACTCGAAGTCACTGTCGTATCATTGGATAAAATGGTCGTCGTACTCTCATGGATCGTATCCGGAGTGATTGGGGTGAATTCAATTTGCCCCGCAATATACTCCATACGAGAAATGGTTACGGGCAACGTGATGCCAGACATTAAGAATGCCTCATCGCCAATTTGGATGGAGTGTACAATGAGATCTTTATCTCCCAGATTTGTCATTGAAAAAGGCAATACACGTGACTGGCCATATTCAACAGTGGCAAAATCCATTTGTCGTGTACTGAGAGAAATCAGAGGCGATACCACATTGTATTCCCACGGTTTCCTCTCTTTAGAGGATAGACGAAATTCATCAATCCATCCCTGAAACGAGAATGTTTCATCCGCGTAAAGGGATCCCATGCGTATGGGTTGTCCGGAAGGAATGACAAGAGAACCGGAAAAAAGGCTCGTGGCATAGAGTGTGTTATTGATATATAGCTTAAGCGTATCACCACTCCAGGCCAAAGCAAAATGATACCAGTAATTCGTTCTAAGTTGTGACAAGGGTTTACCTGCCAGTGTTGTGATATGTCCATTTGAATTGGAAAGATGTGCCTGAAGCCCTTTATTGTCTTGAGGATCAATCACAAATTGAATCCACTGATTACCGTAGCCCCAGTAAAGAAGGGTCCAGCGTGTTGTGGGAAGTTGTGCAAGTGAGAACCAGGTTTCAATGGTAAATCGTTGCTGTGATAAATCAATGGATGTATCAATCGGAATATTCACCCACCCTTTTTTTAATCGCAAAGAGGAGTTGCCAAATCGCATGGTATCGGACCATGAAACTCCTCCCCCGGTTATAAGGTTTGTATCCGCAGACTGTTCAAAATGAACCAGACTGAGTGTATGGTTATCCCAGTCATAAGGGCCTGAAAAGGATGAATCAATACAAACACCCTGAAGATGAATTTTCTGATCAGGAAACAGATTATTGGATTGCAATTCAAGATCTGCAACATGGGTTCCCACAACTTCCGGAGAGTAGATAACCTTGACCTGTTGAACCTGGCCGGGACTCAAAGAAAACGCTAATGGATTAATCACAAAGTAGTCATCATGCTCTGAATCTATTGTAATATCCGAGACAACCAGGGTTTCCATACCGGGATTGGATACCCAGAAAGACTCATCCTGACTGGCTTCGATGAAAACTTTTCCGAAATCAATCCAGGTCGGATAAATATTGGAACGTGAAAGGTTGACATTAAATTCCCAGACCTGACGTGGTGTACTCGACAAACGTACCTCATCGATGAATCCATTAAAAGGATGTGTTTCAGTAGCATCGCCCCCGATATATAGTACAGTTTCATGTATAGCATGAGAATCTGTCGAACCCATCATTGGCTGGGCGAGAACCGCGTTCGCTACTTCATTGCCATTCACATAAAGTTGGACTGTGCCATCAAATTGATCATAGGTAAAAGCAATGTGATACCATTGATGTAGCACGAGTGGATCAATCTCAAAAGAATTCAATTCAACAAGTTCATTGTTTTCGTCCCAAATGCGTGCGAGAACACGTGCGGAGGTATCCATAACAATGCTAAACTGGTTGATTTCAGAATTTCCCCTTCGCATAAGTGTTCCTTCAAGATCGGGAAGCTGCCGCATACGAATCCAGGTCTCAGCTGTAAAACCACCCAGAATGGGTCCGATATTGGGATCCTCAACCGGTTCAACTGCACAATATTGATCTACAGTTTCAAAAATAAGATACTGGCCGAATTTACCATTTTCAGAATCGGCAAAAACGCTGTTGAAAAGTTCCGCATCCATCGCATTACCGGATGAGTCAAACACTGTCGTTTCTTCAATTTCTTCAAAATGGTATAAAGCAAGTGTGAATGGATCAGTAGAATAACTTCCCGCAGGCAGAGTATGTACACCGCTTCCCTGCAGGGGAATGGAGATAAATGGATAGGTCGGATCTGAACTTGCGATCACAAGTGCGGCTTCTCCATTCAGTGTCATGGATTGATCAGGACTGAATGTGATCCACAGAGTGGTATCCTGACCACTTGCCAATTTAAATCCAGCGGTACTACTTACAGAAACCCGGTTGTGCGTTGTGGAAATGCCAATAATATTGAGGGTATCGCTGCCAAGACTTTGAATCTTGAATGTGCGTTTTCTGGATTCGCCAACAATCACTTTGCCGAACCCAATTGGTTCATGATCAACAAGCATGCGGGATCGATCGACATTGAATTCCCACTCTTGACGGGCGATACTTGAAAGGCGGACTTCATCAATAGTTCCAAAAAATTCATTACTGCCATTGAAATCAGCACCAATGGAAAGTGACTCAGTAGTGACATTTAACAGATTACCGGACAGGGCAATCGCACCCCTTTGTACTCCGTTTAAATACAGTATTAAAGAATCACCATCC
>JABMRT010000264.1 GCA_013202295.1 Candidatus Zhuqueibacterota bacterium | reverse complement strand
GATTTTAAGTCCATAATGATTTATTGATGATTGAGATTGATGCATTGGATGGGGTCTTGTTGAAAAAGGATTTATTAAATACATTTAGCTCAGCGAGATGTTATTTTTGTTTTGTACTTCATGTAGTGAGTGTTTTTCCAGCGAGACACTGGGAACGAGGGAAAATTATCTAACTCCTTATGAATCTTTGTTCTTTGAGTGTTGCACTTAAATGTTGAATTCAAGGTGTCTATTTTCGGTGGGTAAGACCAGTGTTTGTAAATAAACCATCAGAAAATATAAAAGAAAATAAACTAAATCAAATTTTAAGGCAGACAAAATGAAAAGTATCTTTTTATTTCTATTCATGTTGAATATAATTTGTGTTGCACAAGATAGAATAATTGGAAAAAGTTATACAACACGATCCGAGGTCATAGCCCAAAGCGGAATGGCTTGCACAAGCCAGCCTTTAGCCACTCAAGCAGCTATCGATATTTTAAAACAAGGAGGAAATGCTATAGATGCAGCAATAGCTGCTAACGCTGTAAATACAGTGGTTGAACCAATGAGTTGTGGGATTGGTGGTGATTTGTTTGCAGTCGTATGGTTCGAAGATGACAAAAAACTTTACGGATTAAATGCGAGTGGGCGGTCGCCGAAATCATTAACGCTTGAAAAAATGAAAGAAATGGGACTTGATAAAGTTCCTCTTCGTGGATCCTTACCGATTTCTGTTCCAGGATGTGTCGATGGTTGGTTTGAACTTCATAAACGATTCGGAAGTTTGCCCATGGGAAAAATACTATCACACGCCATTTATTATGCCAGCAAAGGATTTCCCGTCACAGAGGTAATTGCCAGCTATTGGCAGAATAGTGCAACAAGTCTAAAAGATAAGCCGGGATTTGTAGAAGTATTTATGCCTGGAGGAAAAGCACCAACTAAAGGGGATATATTTAAAAATCCAGCACTGGCAAACACTTTTGAATTAATTTTAAATGAGGGGAGAGATGCTTTTTATAAAGGTTCTATCGCAAAAGTGATTGAATCATTCTTGGCGGCACATGGTGGATTTTTAAATATTTCTGACCTGGCAGCGCATACGTCAGAATGGGTCGAGCCCGTATCAACGAACTACAGAGGATATGATGTCTGGGAACTTCCACCAAATGGTCAGGGGATAGCTGTGCTTCAGATATTAAATATTCTAGAAGATTTTGATATTAAAAATATGGGGTTCGGCAGCAAGGAATATCTACACCTGTTTATAGAAGCTAAAAAGCTCGCATATGAAGATAGAGCAAAGTATTATGCGGATCCTGATTTTAATAAAATACCAGTGGATAAATTAATTTCAAAGGAATATGCAGCAGAACGGCGGAAATTAATCGATCTTTCGAAATCATCATTAATAGTCGAACCAGGCGATTTGGAAGATGGGGACACTATTTATCTGACAGTTGCAGATAAAGACGGCAATATGATCAGCTTGATCCAGAGTCTTTATTGGGGATTCGGTTCGGGAATGGTTTCTCCAAAACTAGGATTTCCCCTCCAGAATCGTGGAGAACTATTTACATTTGAAGAGGGACATTTCAATCAATATGCACCTGGCAAAAGACCATTTCACACGATTATTCCTGCTTTTGTTACAAAAAGGAATGAGCCTTTCTTAAGTTTTGGAGTCATGGGTGGTTCTATGCAACCACAGGGACAGGTACAGGTGCTTATAAATATAATTGATTTTGCAATGGGACTTCAGGAAGCTGGAGATGCCCCGAGAATTCGCCATGATGGTTCTTCTCAACCAACGGGTTCGATAATGATTTCAGGTGGCTTTGTTAATTTTGAGTCTGGATTCTCAATGGAAACCATTCGTGAACTTTTAAGGTTGGGCCATGATGTGAGAAAAACAGTTGGTGGATTTGGGGGATATCAAGCTATTATGTGTGATTATAAAAATAAAGTCTATTATGGCGCATCAGAATCCAGGAAAGATGGCCAAGCTGCCGGGTATTAATATCTATTCTATTATCGACAGACGCAAATAAGTAACGTTCAAATAATGATTAACGTTCTATATATTTTTCATAACAACAGCATCAACTGGGAATAAAAAACGATCTTGTTTTCATTGATTTGAGATTGGTGGAATTGCTTTTTCAAGAAAGTAGTCGGTTTGTTTTCATCCTGTTACGCTGGTCGTTATGTGTTAAAAGAAAATATCAACAATTGCTGTTATTCCTCGTTCTGTTAGCAATAGAAGGTTCAACCTTGTGTAGTGATTACGACATTAATCGAGACGGATGCATTTTTCTCAGAGGATTGAATCCTCTTGATCATTGCACCCAAGGATCAGAATCCCTGGGCGATCAAATACTAATTTACCAGGCTAAGGACCGTAATTCTGAACTTACTTCATCATTATAAATAATGAAGAATCCACTAAAGAAGTGGTGTTCAATGTATCCTCCATTGAAGGAGAGAAGTAAAAAGATCTGCTTATGGATGAGAGATTTTAAGTTCATAATGATCTGTTGAAGCTTGAGCTTAATGCATTGGATGGGTTGTTGTTGATGAAGGACTCATCCTTCGGTGGACCGCTCATGATGATAGCATAAAAGAACGAGGCACATCATGGAAACAACTGATGCAGAAGATAAAGTCAGCACAACACAAGCTTTTCAATTGTTGGACTGGTCGGAATCGGCTCTCAAGGCTGACAGTTTCAACGAATTCGCGGTGAGTGCGCTTCCCGGCATTGCCGAGATGATGCGGTCGCCATCCGCATTGCTGTACGTGTCCGATCCACGCTTGACAGCGCCAGAGTTTTTTCAACACGGTGCTTGGCAACAGTATGCATTGGAAGTTGAGCGCTGGTGTGTCGAGTATTTCGAACGGATTTCTGGGCAATCCGATTTGCAGCCGATCCTACAATCCATTCCATCAATATGGGGAGTGTCGGGTGAATTGATGTTGTATCCCCTGTTGGCCGAAAAAGGATGCCATGGTATGTTGGGGCTGGTAACAGGAGACAGGAGGGATCGGTTCCCATCCGATATGGTAGAGAAGCTGTTGCAGCTGATCGGAATCGCAGTCCAGAGGCTCGCTGAACATGCCAAGAACGAGCGTCAACTCGCACAATTGAATTCCTATCTGACGGTCAGCTCGATGCTTGCACAATCGCAGAGTCTCCACGAAGAACTCGAAGTCGCCTTGTATTGCTGTATGGAGTTGGTCACCGCCGAAACCGCGTCGGTTCTGTTATTGGATGACGAGAAAAGCAATTTCCGGTTCTATCACGTTGAGGGGCCCACCAAGCCGATATTAGAAACCGCTCTCTTTCCGGCTGATAGAGGCTTGGCCGGCGCTGTTTTGCAGTCTCAGCACTCTGAGGTTATCAACGACGTTTCAGATGATCCCCGTTTTTTTGAGCAGATTGACACAGAATCCGGTTTTCAGACCCGTAATATGATTATCATCCCACTCACGGCGGGTGAGGAGCGGGTGGGTGTATTGGAAGTCTTGAACAAGGCCGACGATAAGGATTTTACCGAAGACGATCGCCTTCTCTTGCTTTCGATCGCGGAGGAGATTGCCTTTGCCATCCGTAACGCCAAAGTGTTCGAGTATGTAGTGAACAGCTACTGTAAGCAGCGCCAGGGAGAATCTTGCAAGGGCTGTCAGCGGCCGCTTGGTTCGTGGACGCCTTGTGTTAAGTATAGGGAAGCGATGCTGTAGGGCTAGTATATGTGAGGTGTTGGACAGCCGATCTATCGGTTTTGGTATTGACCGATTTTTTAGGTTCAGCGAGGTGTTATTTTTGTTTTGTACTTCCTGTAGTGAGTGTTTTTCCAGCGGGACACTGGGAATGAGGAAAAATATAGGCCTACTTTACTGAAAAGTAGGCGTACTTTCAGGATGCAACTGCTTAGGCAGCATAT
>JABMRT010000263.1 GCA_013202295.1 Candidatus Zhuqueibacterota bacterium | reverse complement strand
TGGCGGTGTGGATTCGCAAAACGGGGATCGACGCATTTACATCAGTCTGTTCGATGTGCAGTCCAATGAAGGTGATCTGGATTTCGAAACTGGAATCTGGACCTTGCATTTATCCTGTGATGCCGGACGGTTGGACATGTGGCTATATAATCAAACGGTCGGCGGCGAGTTCCTGAACTATGTCGATCCAAATACAACTTTGAATGAGCCGGCCAACGCACGCCGGGTGATTTCAGTGGGATCGTTTATTTCCCGTACGGAATGGCCCAGCCAGCAAGGCGGGCTTTGGGGACCGGGCGGATTGGAACTCGGCGCACTCTCCAACTTTTCAAATCACGGGCCTACACGAGACAATAGTGTTCAGTCCAATCCGGGGGGAAAGCCGGAGATTACAGCGCCTGGTGAGTTTGTGCTCTCTGCATTGTCTGCTGATATTACGAATGCACCGGGCGGATATTATACTGCATCGGACGGAACACATCTGGCATGGAAAGGTACGAGCATGTCAGCGCCGCATGTGACCGGATTGATTGCGCTGCTGTTTGAAGCTGATCCGACACTGACTTCCTCTGATGCGAAAAGCATTCTTATCCAGAGCGCGGATGTAGACGAATTCACTGGAGAGACCTGGAATGAATCGTGGGGATACGGCAAACTGGATGCATATGATGCGCTGGATCTGGCTACAAGCGTTTCGGAGCGCGAGAATAATCCACAGATTTCCGACTTTACACTAAATCCAGCCTTTCCCAATCCGTTTAACGGGACAACCTGTATTCAATATGTATTAAATCCATACAGTTTCGCCACACCCGCGAGACTCGAACTTGTCAATACAAGAGGCCAGCGCGTTCGTTTTTGGAAATTGGATGCCAAGTCAGGAGTCCAAACTATTTTATGGGATGCAAGGGATCAATCCGGTCAGCCTGTGCCATCCGGCGTGTATCTTGCAGTTATTACTGCGGGGTCACTCCTAAATTCTCAAAAAATCCTCTATTTGAAATAGCGCTCTATTGTTGTATATTTTACGGTTCTCAACAAAAATCATTTGGAATCGAAAACAGGACGATTCTATGAGACGATCCATTTATTTTATTTCACTCTTCATTCTCTTCGCAAATATATTGCTTGCCGGGGTTACCGGACGCCTTGAGGGCGTCATTCGCGCTAAGTCCACAAACACAGCGCTCATGGGCGCTGAGGTGATTCTCCTTGAAACCGGTCAGGGCACCGCAGTGGCGCAGGACGGATTTTATCAGATTCACAATGTACGCGCGGGTACCTATCAGGTTCAGGTGCGCATGATGGGATACAGGCCGATTACGTTTACGAATATTCAAATACTGGCCGATCGAAAGACGAAACTCAACGCCGATTTAGAGGAGAGTCCCATCGAACTTGACGCAGTGGAGATCAGAGCCGAGCGGCCGCTCATCCAGACCGATGTCACAGGCACCACTGTTGACTTGGCTGGCGCTCAGATTGCTGAACTTCCCATTGATGATTTCCAGGATGCGTTGAGTCTTCAAGCCGGTACCACCTTTGACGGGCATGTGCGTGGCGGTAAGGTGCGAGAAGTGATTTATTTGATTGACGGCATGTCGGCACAGGATTGGGTGCAAGGTGGATCGGGCATGGATTTGCCCATGAGTGCGGTTTCACAAATGAGCATTCAAACAGGAGGCGTAAACGCGGAGTATGGCAATGCCTTGTCTGGAATTGTGAACGTGATCACCACAACGGGATCGGATGAAGTGAATGTCGTGTTTCGTGCAGATAAAGATGATCTGTTAGGCGGCACACAAGTTGATCACGCGGTTGAAGCGGAGGGCTCTATCTCCGGCCCGGTCATCAAACGCAAACTGCATTATTTCGTCGCGGCGCGGGCGCTTTTAACTGATACGAGATGGTGGCAGGATATGCAGCATTTTCATGATTCTCCCCTGCGTGAAGAATTCAGCGGATTGGCCAAACTTGACTTGCAGATCACTCCCGGACTTCATTTAAGCGCTCAATGTCTCGCGACGCAAAACTTATGGAAGAATTATGAGTTCAGCTGGCGATTCAATCTTGTCGGACTGCCGTCTCAACAACGAGATGCCATCCGGCCCGCCCTGATCTGGACACACACTCTCTCCCCGAAAACCTTTTATTCCCTCACACTGAGCCATTATATGCTGCACACAAAGATCGGTGAAGGAAACGCGGAGGATGTGGAGCCAATTCCTTATGCCTATGATTTTTTCCTGCAATACATCCTTTCCGGAAATCGGGTCTGGTGGGCGGATATGAGACAACAAACCAGCTCCATGCAAGCCCAGATTACAAGTCAAGTACATCCGTATCATCAGGTCAAGGCCGGGGCTGATCTTCAATACTTTAATGTTGATTACGCTGTCCTTAAAATGGAGCCGCAACTATCCTATTTCGGAAAACCGCTTGTGAGTGAGCCCATGCTGAATTACAGCAGTTCATATCATTATTTTCCGAAATCGGGCAGTGTTTATATTCAGGATAAAATCGAAGCAGGGCGCGATCGGTCTGTGATTAATCTTGGAATCCGTTATGACTTCCTCGATCCCGGTGCCAGCCGGCCCGCTGTGGAACTGATCCCCACAGGTCAGGATGAATACGAAGAGCAGGTCACTGAATGGATTCCGTCCTCTATTAAGTCGCATTTCAGCCCGCGAGTCGGATTTTCATTCCCTCTATCTGACAAGGCTTTCTTTTTTGTGAATTACGGGCATTATTTTCAGTATCCGCTTTTTCAGTATTTATATACGGGTTTGAATAATGTGGACCTTCGAAACGGTGTGACCGTGATGCGCGGCAATCCTGATTTGCTTGCGGAGCGAAGCCACGCCTGGGAGATCAGCGCGCGCACCCAGCTGTTTGAAAATGTGGTCGGATCCATCACCTATTTTCAGAAAGAGACATTTGATCAAATTGACACCAAGACTTTTGTGCCGTCCAACAGCCGGATTGCGGGGGATTATGGATTCGCCGAATTTGTAAACAATCCATATGCAAACGCGAATGGATTTGAATTTGTGCTTGAACGTGAGAAGGGCAGATGGATTCGCGGCCATGTATCCTACACTTTTATGACGGCCAAGGGATTGAGTGAAACAGAAGATCAGGGCATCAATTATGCGCAATGGGGATTCCCTGTGGCGAGGCATCCTTTCTATTTAAGCTGGGATCAGCGCCATTCTCTGAAAGCAGATATGCATGTAGATTTGCCCTGGGATTTTAGCACGGATATGATTTTTCAGATCAGCAGCGGCCGGCCGTATACCTATTATCCATCAAAGGATGGTTTTACACCGGAGATTCCGACGGACCGGTTTCTCCCGAATAACAGACGCATGCCGGGCACAAAATTTATCAACATCAAGGTGAAAAAGGATTTTATTGTTACAATGCAGCATCCCCTTTCACCGGAAAAAGTGACGCTTTATTTTGACGGCCGCAATCTTACAAATGAGAAGAATGTGCTGTGGATGGATTCTTCAGGCCGAATCGGCGGAGAATTGGGCGATCCATCAGCGTATATGTATCCCAGGCGCATGGCTTGGGGGATTGTGCTCAGGTATTAGGAATCCTTTCAGCGTCAATTCGATCCGGTTCGGAAATTGGAGAGAGATTAAATTTTTCAGAAAAGAAAAATAAAAAATGTGAGATTACAGATGATTCGATTCAAACTAATGAAGATCATAGTATTATCCGTTTTATTGACTACATGTTTTACCCTGATTTCATGTAATGAATCCTTGCCTCTGTATGAACAGCCTGAAAATTCTCTGGCCATCACACGCGTATTAGCCAGTCAGGGTTTGGTGGAGCCCGGAATTCCGATTCTGTATATCGTCATTGAAGGAATGAATCAATATGAAGAAACATATGATGATACGGTCAATGTGCAGGGTGAATTGCGCATTTGGTGGGAGAGACATCCTGAACTATCCGCCACACTGCTTTTGAGTAACGCTAATTTTATACCACCTACGCCCATTCATGGATCAAGGCTCACACTCGATCCGAATCAGACGTTTGCCATGAAAACTGTCTATTATTTCTTTTCGGATGATGGCCAGTATATCGTCGATCTCCTCGATTATTCAGCAAACGATATCCGAGGTGATTATCAATATGCTAAACCGGAGACTTTTATTATGAAGGTCGATCTGCTTGTTTACAAGCAGATCGGAATGATTTCATCCGAATCCACAAAAATTGAGGTTACAGGATTTCGCCGTGTTCGCGGTGAATTGTAATCAATCCACTATCCTTTCACTTTCTCAGCTTCTGCTATTAAAACAACATTGCCTTGTAAACCGAAATTCCTTACATTGGAACGTCCATTTGGTATTTTTCAGGAGTATGTCATTATGTTGGCAAGTTTTAGTGTGATTCCGATCGGTGTGGGTGAGGAGCTGAAAACATATGTGGCTGATCTGATGCCGATTATTGAGGCTTCCGGACTTGATTTCAAGCTGGGT
>JABMRT010000262.1 GCA_013202295.1 Candidatus Zhuqueibacterota bacterium | reverse complement strand
GGGATACAGAGACTGGCAAACCTATTGAGAATGTTAAAATTAAATATAAGCAAAACACGAGTGAAAAATATCCACATGGCAAGTTTACTGATAAGGAGGGATGTTTTACACTACAAATACCTGTTGGACGTGTATATATCATTCTTGCTGAAGCTGAAGGGTATCAATCCAAAGAAATGGAGATTATCAATGACGGTTCAGACAAACAAAACTTCGAAATGGAATTGGAAAAAGAAATTATCAAAGTGGAACGTTCTTTTACACTCAAGTACAAACTTTCAGGAGATGTATCAAAAAGACTATTCCAAGAAATGGGTGGTGAAGTAGGATTACAGGTTCGTTCGCGTGACTATATTACTGTTATAGGTACAGAATCCAAATTAGCAGATGCGGAGAAAATTATTTTAGATTATGATCAGCCCCCCAAACAGATCATGATTCAGGTGATGCTTCTTGTCGCAAGCCGTGGAGATCGCAAGGAAGTGGAGCATCATCCCAAATTAAAAAAGATTGTAAAAAAGCTTACATCGTTGTTTAGCTATAATTATTATTGGGTGATTGGTGAGGCTGAGATGATTGGCACAGAGGGTGAACCATTTACGGTGATGAGTGAAGGACAACAGAGTGCATTTTCGATGGATACAAGGTTGAAACTACAGGATGATGTCATCAAACTTGAGGGGATGAAGATCACTGTGGAAAAACCAACCCGGGCGGAAATCAAGACGACAGTAAATATCAAAAATGGTGAAACTGTGATCCTTGGCGCTTCGAGCGGGCAGCATGAGGGTGAGGCCATGATTACGGTGGTGACGGCGCAGATTATGTGAGAATTTATTCAAATTGAGATGGGTATAAAAAGCGGTTGACATTTCAGCCGCTTTTTTTTATACTATATCACTTCAGAGTTCTATTTATATCATTGTGTTTAGTGCACCATCTGTCAAATAATGGATGGACCATCGCTTCGGTGAAGAATCGTTTTTTCGATTTATACCTATTTTCCAAAATGGAGGGGAAGAAACATGAGAAGACTTCTGGTCGGTCTTTTGATTTGTGCAGGTTTTTTGGCTTCTTGCGCAAAGAAGAATCCGCTCGAAGTAACCGCGTACAAAATCGGGGTTCCTTCGGCACAGCCACTGTTTGACCGTTCAGTCTTGGGCGAAAATCATAATTTTACAGTCGGCTATCACAACGGAAATATTCAATCTGATCGCGTGACCCTGACTTGGCAAAGAATATCAGATTCGAGTTTTCTCTGTTACAAGTTGATGCGAGATAATTTTTTAATCGAAACGTTTGCAGATGCGGATCAAACAGAGTACACGGATTCAACACTCTTTCAGAACAGGCAATATGAGTACAAAATTATTGTACTGAATGATCAGGCCGCATCAAAAATCGATACGATGACTATTCCGACGCCCTCTCTGGCAGGTCCGACCAACGTAAATTATCTCTTTCTCTCAGAGACCATGGTCCAATTATATTGGACCAATCGCATGCAGTCTGCGGCTGACTTCGAGGTTTCACGCAGACAAGGCGCAGATGATTTTGAACTGCTTGATACCGTGACCGACACTTTTTATGTAGACAGAACGGTTCAGGAAGGGGAATGGTCCGAATATCAGGTTGTGGCAAAAAATGATTTTGAGACCAGTGATACAACTCGAGTGAACCTGTTTATTCAGGAGATCTTTAACTCACCAGTAATTACAAGTATTCGTCAATTGGACGGATCGCGCAGTGTTGAAATCGAGTGGCGTGACAATTCAAATTCCGAGAGTGAATTCGAAATATTCAGAGATTCCAATCTGCTTGATCCGATTGCGACCGTACCATTAAATCAGACTGTCTATACCGATAACGATACTACGAATGCACTTCAAATCGGAGACGAATATACCTATTGGGTTCGGGCCGTCAACGCGATTGATGAAACTGACTTTTCCGCACCGGTGCAGATTACTATTTTAGATCCGGCTCAAACCGGTATAAGTGAAGGATTTGAATCCGGCACATTGCCAAGCGGATGGGTGAGCTCGGGAGATGCTTCCTGGTTTGTGACAAATATAACAGCAAGTGAAGGTACGCGAAGTGTACAAGCTGGTTCTATTACACATAATCAGTGGTCAGCACTTGAAACTACCGTGTTCGGTGCTGGTACTTATCGGATTGAATTTGATTATCGTGTATCCTCAGAAGGCAGTTTTGACTATCTAGTGTTTTATACCAATTATACAATGCAGGATTCCTGGTCGGGGGAAAGTGGTTGGAACACATATTCAGGTATTTTTCATACTACAGATTATTTGGTGATAGCCTGGAACTACAAAAAAGACAGCACGGCCGATAGCGGTTCGGATACCGCCTGGATTGACAATGTTCGCATTGAAAAGATAGATTAAGGAGAAATAAATCATGAAAAATATAAAGTGGATCTTATTCACACTAGGTATGTGTTTATTGCTCTCTACACCCTTGTTCACGCAGGATGCTGTGGAGCTCAGTTCCTTTCGGAATCAATCCACAGGCGGCGCTCTGGTTGATGATCTGGATTTGGTTTATGATCCGGTTGAACTCTCATTTGTCGACAGCATACGGATTTATACGAATCTGAGCAATTTGACATCCGGTCAGGAAGAGTTTATGAATGGCGTCTCAGACAACATGTTTCTGTTTGGAATTTCAGGCGCTCTTCCGATGGTAGAAAATTTGAACTCTGCATTGCTGTTTGCTTATCAAAACGCATCACTGCCTGGAACCGTGTATCTGGACGGAGACAGAGACGGTTTCACCGATGTACAGGGCGAAGGTGATCTTGAAGATGTTTTTACACAATACCAAGACACAGATGGAGACGGCCTTTTTGATGTGATTGAAAATTTCAGGCAAGTCGCCCATAATAATTATGGAAACAATATGTTTTCGGCTGTATTGAATAACAGTTATCAGTCTGGTGATATGGTGCTGGGTGCTCGTCTGAGTCTGGCAAATTCAAAGATGGAAAGCAGTTCTCTAGCCTATCCCTTATTCGAAACCATATGGCCGTTGGAAGGTGCGGATGTGGGAGATCCTTCTTTTGAGAGAGAAGGCGAAGCAGTGTATATGAATGATGGATCTCAAGCCGAATCTTTCAGCGAGACAGGTGAGTTCGCCAATTCCAGCGAACTTTCACTTTTTGATATTACACTTTCAGCCATGATCCCTGTGGATATGATGTGGGGCAAAACAGAAGCCCGTGCCGATCTCAGCTTCAGTAAAATCAAATCGCAGGATATAATCAATGCCCTGTATGCTGGTCAGATTGATGTGAATGATTTTAATCCGAATGTAGTGGGATCATACTGGTCCGATATGGGCTTTTTTAATTATCCTTATGACGGATATTCACTGGATATCAACGAAAGTGTTGACATGAGCGAAATAATCGAAACCACTGATTTAGGTATGGGCATAAACCTGAAACGTGTTTTCCATAAGGTGGATGAAAGACGATTTCATGGATATTGGCGTGTTGGTGCAGCCTTTCATATCATTTCGGGCGATTATAATTTAAATTTTGAGAATCCTTTCACGGTCCAGGAATCTTTTCCTGCTTATCCCTCATCATATCTGGGAGGCCAGGATTCAACATTTGCTCTTGGTGACTTGTCATATACTATGGTTGAAGAGGACATCGGTGAAGTTTCTTCGAATATCCTATCCCTGTATGGTAACACCCAGATTCCGCTGGGCGATCGTGTGGTCTTCGGGATGGGTGCCTATTTTTCAACTGCGAGCACGACCCGTGATGCCAAATACCGGTTTGCGGGATCCATGGGAGAGTCCGTTGAAGTGCTGGACGATTCACTGACTGTGGATGATATGACCGGAACATTGACCGCGTCTGAAAGTGCGGATCATACTTACGAATTGGCTATTACACGCATTTCTGTACCTGTTGGGCTGGAATATACTTTCTCGAAAAACAAGAAATGGAAGATTCGTTTTGGTGCGCTTTTCAATTATTTGAAGGAAGTGGAGAACGATGCGTATCAGGTGACAGATTTTGAGCCTGAAGTGATTCAAGTTGAGAACGGGGAAGGTGATGTGATTGTTGAAACCGGTGATGTTGAATATCACTCTGTCAGTTCTCACACCGAGACTATCTATACCAGCACCCTTTATACCTATGGTCTGGGATACTGTCCGACTCCCAACCTGCAGGTTGATCTGATTGGATTTTTTGGGAACAATTTCCTGTCTCTGCTGGATTCGGAATTTTACAGAAGGCTGCGTTTGAGTATTACCATTCGGATGTAAGATTCATTCTAAACAAGAAAAGGCTTCCGGTTTTGCCGGAAGCCTTTTCCTCGTTCCCCACGCGATCCATTATTTCTGTCTGACTTCAATGCTCTCTATGTAAATCCCCAGCTTCTCGGCTTTCGGATCCTCAATACGTAATGCGATGCGATACTGCCCCGGATTCAGATTCAAAGAGATCGATTCCTCAACCGTCTTGACTTTCGAGAGCGCCCGTTTGTTTTCTTTGGAGATCTCCTTCAAGGTTTCGAACCGGCGAATTTCCTGCATGTTCTCATCGAGTACCACGAGATTTCTGAAATACTGAATCTTGTGTTGTCCATTTTCCTTGTAGAAATGAAATTCCTTAACCGGTATCGTGTATGTGACAAGGAGGGTGCCACCAGGTTTGGTTGAATCTTTCGTTACATTGAGCTTAATTTTTTTAATCGGTTTTTTCTTGTAGTGATGCTCGTAGCTAAATTCAGGATGAATAATATAATTGGATTCTACCCATTCCAGTTGATCATTATAAAAGGCCTGAGCCATGGGTCCCGGTTGGATCGCGTTACGATAAATATTAGTGATGTACCGTTCCACGATAAAATCAATGCCGAACTGATCGTATAACCACTCTTCCTTGTTATAGCCGCCAATTGTAATATAATTGGGTTCGCCATATTTAACATACAGCTCTCCGCGCGCGTCCCAGGGGGCACGGGGCCAGCCGTCACGCAGATATTGATCCTTCAAATATTCGAACTGCCGGTAGTTCCAGGTCTCACCATATCGTTTCTCAGCGAATTGAATCCGCCTTAAAAACTCATCTAGCGCTTCATTGTCATCTGTGGTTGGTGTGGGATCTTGGAGCTTCCAGTATTTTCTGTACCACTCTTTCTTATCATAATCATCCAGAGTGATATAAGATGAAAACGGATCGGTGGGCATAATCGTCCACATGCCAAAATCTACCAACTCATCCCGTGACCAACGTCCATCGGTTTTCAACATATCGCGGTAATGCGTATGATGTTTTGTTTCAAAAAAGAGCGCGTTGTCCCATTTCTCCTTAAATGATTTTGGTGCATCTGATTTTTTTTGTTTTTCCTTTTCCACTCTAAAATCGAGTACGCCGCGTCTTGGCTCTTGTTGCGAGCCTTTTTCATCAGCACTTCCGGATGTGGCGAGCTTGTTTGAAAGATCCATCACCTGAGGTCCCCAATCCGGATCGTCTGCCATTTCATTCAATACGTTCATTGCGTCTTTGTCACCGAGCCGACCGAGCGCCATGGCAGCCTGAAGCCTGATCATTCGATCCTCTGATTTTAAATGATCCATTAGAAATTCATGGAACTGCTGCCTGCCCTCCCTCACCAAATTTTCCGAAAGTGTGATTTGATGCACAATGGCATCGCGAATGCGTGTGCTCTCCGGATATTTTTTGATCAGATCAGAAAATGCCATGAATGCTTCGATATCCGATCCGCCTCGTTTTTCAAGACAATAACCAACCCAGAACTGGGCATCATCCTCGTATCTGCTTCCCGGGTGATTGTCTGTGATGTCGCCAAAAAGTACGAGTGCCTCTTCCCACTTAAGAGAGATCGTTTTTTTCTTTGCCTTCTGGTAAAGAGACTCTGCTTCTTTTTCATCCACGGCTGCGTGTACGAATCCCAGACAGGTAATGAAAAGAAGGCAAGTCAGTATCAAGGGAAATCTCTGCAATTTACTATCTCCTTGGTTGTATTGTAAAAAAGCCATCATGCCTCCTCTCCAGGCCGAACCCGGATAGAATGACGGATTTTTTTAATCTCATGTAAAAGGGCTGTTTCACGAATGGTCAGCCTGATCTCTTCAAACGCCCGGATCAGTTCATCATCCTGAGTACCGGATGTTTCAAGCAATACCATTTCAAGTTGAATCAGAAAAGAAATTAACACCTCGTGATTGAGATCTTCAGCTTTACGTTCAATGAACATGGTCTTTGCCAGAAGTGTGCTGGCAATTTCACGGTTGGTGAGCAAATCAATCGGTGTGTCTGAACCATTGACAGGGGAACTTGTCATTTCGAGCAGCCAGATTTCTGATTGGGTCAAAAACTGGCTGATGAGCTGGCGATCGGATTGGATTGCTGTAGATTCCGGTGTCTTTCTCACATTTGATGCCATAGTTGATTCGGAGGCACCCGGCTTCAGGGCAAAGCGGCCAATGATGATTCCGATAAACAGGATTGCCATGGCTCCAACCAATCGTGGATAGAGGGAGGGTGACTGAATCCGTTCCGCTATTCGAACCCAGATTGACTGAACGGGAAAAGTCTCCTGCAATCGTTTCTCATACGCCTGCTGAATCGCTTTTGGCACCTTCGGCCGTTTATACTCAGCCAGCAAATCATGCATAGGTCGCATCTCATTATATTCCCGTTGGCATTGTGGACAATCCTTCAGATGATTCTCGAATTCGGTGGCTTGCTCTTCATCCAGATTGCAGTCAAGCAGATCCATGATTTGATTTGTCATTTTACAGTTTTGCATTTTGTTATCCATGTATTACTTCCTTATGCTTCAACGCTTTTCGTAAATGTTTGAGCGCTCTATGCAGATGAATTCGGACTGTGCCCTCGGCACATCCCATTATCTCGGCTATTTCTCTGCAGCTATTATAATGAAAATACTTTAGCACGGTGGCGGTTCTTTGATTGTGTGTTAAATTTTCAAGAGCTGCATCGATATGCTCCCGCACTTCTTTTCGTTCCAGCCGGTCCGTTGGCTGCTGGATCATCGATTCCGGATCAACAGGCAGTGTGCCTTCCCTGAGTACATTGTCAAACGAAGTGGTTGGGCGGCGTTTGCGCTGCCGAT
>JABMRT010000261.1 GCA_013202295.1 Candidatus Zhuqueibacterota bacterium | reverse complement strand
TATTAATTCAACATTTTCTAAATTCTTACTCGAATATAAAAGGAGCTAAAAGCCTTTCTTCAACCCATTTCCTGTTTACAAATAAACCGAATTGACTGTGTTGATAAGTCCCGCCATCATCATTCTCAAGAGCCTTTTGATAATATTTTAGTGCTTCTTCTCTTTCCCCTTTTAAATCATTCAAATGTCCAAGCCAGACAAATGAAATAAAATCTTTGGGTTCAATTTCTAACGTTTTTTGGAAACATTGTAATGCTTTAACATAATTTCTACTGTCAACCAATACCATGCCTAGTTTAAACCATGAGTTGTAATCTCTTAATTTTATTTCAGTCGCTTGAGAAAAAAATTGAATTGCTTTTTCTTGAGCATTTGTCCAGGACATTACGGAAATATTTTCCAGAATCTCTCCATGGGAAGCGAAAAGTGTATCTTTAATCATTGCCAATCTATTGTTGGGATCAATCACTGCTTCTTTCAATTTCGATTTTGATTCAAACTGTAAATGGTTTGTTTCCAACAATCGATTGGTAAATTGTGTTTGAGACGAACCATCTTCAAATAGTGCCTTCACAGGGATCGGCATCTTTAAGGTGCCGTGACATTTTACTTTGATATGGGACACGAACCTGTCTTTCTCTTGCTCGCATTTTTGATCTACAATACTATAGGAAAGATACTTATTCGATCGTACCCATTGATCAAAAAACCACGTCAAATCTTCTCCGCTTTCTTCCTCGCAGATTCTCCAAAAGCTATGATAATCCAAATATTTCCCTGCATATTCATCCAAACATCGTTTATAAATTCGAACAAAAATATCTTTTCCTAACACACATTCCAGGGCACTAATAATACTAACCCCTTTTCCATGCTTTATAACATTGTTATAATCAAAATCAATTTTTCTAATTTCAGAAGCAGTAAGATCAGCCGTTGTATTATAATTATTCTCGATACCGTTAATATATCTCATCATCATATTTGTATGCTTTTCTGTACCAAGATTTCGATATAAAGAATATTCTCTATCAGCATATACACCTAATCCAATCCATAACCAGGAATCATCCTCGTCAAATACATATTCCCCCCAGTATTGATGTCCAATTTCATGGGCTGTAATCCATTGCCAATGTAACAGAGGCTTTTCTTGAAATTTTTGCTGACCATGTATCACAACGATACCAGAAGCAAATGGATACCCACCCATCGGTTTATCAGCGCCTGGAATGATATATAAGAATTTAAACGGATAGAAGCCTAACCAATCTTTGTAATATTTCACTACGTCGACAGCCGTATTTAAACATAGTTTTGCACATTCAGAACCATCATTTGTATATAGTGATGTAATTACTACATCACCAACTTCCTTTTGCTCTGTTAAAAGATCTTTACATAAATAGATTCCGCACGTTCTCACTCCGTTATTTTCATAATAACCTGTCTTTTTATTGAATCTGCCGCTTATAGCAACCGCAAAATCATCTGGAATTTCTAATTTTATTTTATATGAATCAAATGTATAAATTCCATCCCAGAACAAACGAGGATACCAGCCTATTAATTTTATTTCTTTTGTATCTCTTGTTTGATAAGTTGAACTAAAATCAATATTTAATTGGACATTTTCTCCCGGCTTAATTGGAGTATTAAGTGCATAAATTAGCGGAAAAGATTCTGTTTCATTTTTATCCATATTTAATAATGATAATATTTCTCCATTTAAAGAAATTGAAATTTCCGATTCTGAAGATATGGACCAATTAAACGTAAGCACGGATATATCTTTAACTGAATTATTAATAACTGTAATAATTTCGTTACCATTAATCATATTGTTAAGAGTATCTATTTTAGCTCTTATTTCATAGTGAGCCTTTGGGGGATACTTTGGTACCCAATATTCATTAACTGAAAATCCTAAACTTGGGAAAAACATTAGTAAGCTAATTATAATTAAAGGATTAAATTTTTCACTTATAATTATTTTCATTCTAATTTCTCCAACTATTTACTTGAAATTAAATATTTTTCTATCGTATAACCTAAGTTTATATACCCGTTGAGGTTGTGTAAATTACTTTCTGTAAAAAAGGTTCAAGGATTCTCTTATATTTAAGATGACCAAATCTTAATAGAGAAAAGG
>JABMRT010000260.1 GCA_013202295.1 Candidatus Zhuqueibacterota bacterium | reverse complement strand
GGTTTAAACATATTTGAGGCGTCTAGCGAACCTGTTGCTCCGCCAGCTCCTACAATAGTGTGAATTTCATCAATGAAAAGAATGATATCGTCATTTTTTTCTAATTCATTCATCACCGCTTTCATGCGTTCTTCAAATTGACCTCGGTATTTTGTTCCTGCCACAATGGCACCAAGATCGAGAGTAACCACACTCTTATTGTGAAGGATGCGGGATACCTTCTTCTCAATAATTCGCATGGCCAATCCTTCAGCAATGGCAGTCTTCCCCACGCCGGGTTCACCGATTAAAACCGGATTGTTTTTCTTCCTTCGAGAAAGAATCTGCGCAACCCGTTGAATTTCCTTTTCGCGACCAATCACCGGATCAAGTTCATTCCGTTTTGCAAGCTCGGTAAGATCGCGTCCGAAATGGTCCAATGCGGGAGTCTGTGACTTACTCTTGGATTGTTTGGTCGGATTGGTACCCCGAAGCACATTCTCAAGCTCTTCACGGATTAGGTCATATCCCAAATCATAGCTGCTCAGTACCTGAGCGGCCACACCCTCACCATCACGTAAAAGAGCCAACAAAACGTGTTCTGTTCCGATCACATTTGATTTGAATCGTTCGGCTTCAGCAGCTGCAACACGTAGGACCCTCTCGGCTCGCTTGGTGAATGGTATATTGCCCACTGTGATTGTGCCACCGGTTGACCTCACAGCTTCTTCTACAGATTTTTTAAGCTCATCCAAATCAAGATCAAGATTCTGCAGAATTTCAACAGCAACTCCACCGCCTTCACGGATCAGACCCAGCATTAGATGTTCCGTTCCGATGTAATCATGACCAAGTCTTAGTGCTTCTTCTCGAGATAGCTGAATAACCACCTGAACGCGTTGAGAAAAATTATTTCGAATCATATAGTATGTCCCCTGACACCGAATAGTCAGTTATAAAAGATCTCTCTAAATCAAATAAATTGCAAATATTACGCCAAGTTCGCATAACCAAATGCAGTACTATCTTTCAACTGACCCAAGGCGCATCGGTTCCACTGGCAAATATCTGGTATTTCACCTGTTCCAAATTTAATAATCGAATTTGATTGAAACAACTGTTTTATGAAGAATTATTTAATTGAAACACTGATAATCTGCATAAATTTCCACGCAAGGGTAAAAAGTATCCATATATGTGTGGAGAGCATATTATACGGATAGCACTTTTTAATTGGGATAATAAGAATGAAATTCGAATCGGTTTTTATGAATTCTGAATATAACCGTCGACAAGTTCGATAATATGATCGGCTCTATCAGCAAGTTCGCGATTGTGTGTGACAACAACGAATGTGATCTTTGTTTCGCGAACCAGTCGCCACATCATCTGATGTAGACTTTGGCTGTTCTTTAAATCCAGATTGCCTGATGGTTCATCTGCGAGGACAATCAGCGGTTCATTCATCAACGCTCTTGCAAAAGCCACACGTTGCTGTTCCCCGCCTGACAGTTCTCGAGGTTTATGTGTCATTCTCTGGGTTAAGCCCACTTCTACCAATAAAGATTTCGCCCGATCAAAGGAATCTTTTCTGGACTTGCGCTGGATTAATCCCGGCATTGCCACATTTTCAAGGGCGTTGAATTCAGGGAGTAAATGATGAAATTGAAATACAAATCCAATGGATTGATTTCGCAGATTGGCCAGTTGAAAGTCATCAAGATCAGACAATGTATGATCATCAATTGTCACATCACCGCGTGAAGGCCGATCCAGTCCGCCCAGGATATGGAGCAAGGTACTTTTGCCCGCGCCAGACTCCCCCACAATCGCCACAATCTCTCCTGCATGGATATCAAGATTGATGTTTTTTAGAACCTTGAGTGGCTCAGCTTTTGGAACCGGGTATTCTTTTTCAACACCCGATGCGGACATAATTGGATTACGTTTTGTATCCATGGATTTCCTTATTCATATCTAATTGCGTCCACGGGAATCAATCGGGATGCACGCATTGCCGGATAATAGGCTGAAACGAGACAGAGTAAAATAGAAGCTCCCGCAATAAATAGAAAATCAGTGGCCTGCATTCTTACAGGGAGCGTATTTATAAAATAGACATCACCGGGCAATGTGAAAAATTCATATCGAATTTGCGCCCAGCACAGTGCATATCCAATAATCAGACCGAGAAGTGTACCCACCACGCCAACCACAATGCCTTCATACAGAAAAATGCGCTGAATACTTCGAGAGGTGGCTCCCATTGATTTTAGAATACCAATCTCCCGAGTTTTCTCCATTACCACCATGATCAAAGTGGTAATAATATTAAAAGCAGCAACCAGGATGATCAGACAGAGCACAATAAACATCGCCCATTTTTCTAGTTGCATCCATGAGAAAAGGTTGCGGCGCATCTCGAACCAGGTGTCTGCTGTGTAGGGGTATCCCAGTCGTTTATCGATCTCTTCAACAACCACATCTGCCTTATATAAATCGTCCAACCGGATTTCAAGGCCGGATACTTTATCCCCCATTCGAAACAATTCCTGCGCAGCTTCGATAGAGATATAGGCATATGCATTGTCAAATTCAAACATACCGGTTTCGAAATATCCCGTAACAATGAATTGTTTCACCGGAGGCATCTGAAACATGCTTCGAATCCCGCTTAAGCTGAAGATGGTGACCACATCCCCAAGAGCAATATACAATCGGTCGGCAAGATAAGTACCGACTACAAGCCCGGGCAGGTCTGAGCCTTCTTCACGGGGAATCATCCCCAGATTGACTTCACCGTACACGATATTTTTTTCAAGATCGGAGACTTGTGCAAGTGTGGCCGGATCGGATCCTTTCAGGATAATGCCATCGCTGTACTTGCCGCTGCGAATCATACCTTTGTCATAGATATAGGGCGAAATTCCCACAATATGCGGGATATCCTTGATCATTTCTGTGATCTCTTTATAATCCGGAAGACCCTGATCATGATAAGTGCGAAGCCGGACATGCGTATCAAAACCGATGATCCGTTCGCGTACTTCAGATTCAAATCCATTCATGACAGAGAGAACGATGATCAGCGCAGCCACACCAATCGCAATCCCGGATACCGTGATGTAAGTAATCGCATTTATGAATCCTGTTTTCTGACGGCTTCTTAAATAGCGACGCGCAATAAACAGTTCGTAGGGTATACGGACCATCTTAATGACAGCTCCTCTCCTATTCGGACTTTTCAGGACGCATGTGGGGAAACAGGATGACATCGCGAATGGAATGGGAATCGGTGAGCATCATGACCAGACGATCGACTCCAATTCCCAATCCGGTAGTGGGCGGCATGCCGTATTCTAGCGCACGGAGGTAATCATCATCGATCACCATGGCTTCTTCATCCCCTTGCGCACGGAAAGCAGATTGCTGCTCAAGGCGTTCGCGCTGGTCCACCGGATCATTGAGTTCACTGAAAGCGTTGCACAACTCTTTGCCCGCCACAAAACCCTCAAAACGTTCCACCAATCCGGGTTCTGAGCGGTGTTTCTTGGCAAGCGGTGAAAGCTCGATCGGATAGTCAATAATAAATGTAGGTTGGAATAAATCGGGTTCCACAAACTCACTGAATAAAGCATCCAGAATCGAACCGGCGGATTGGGTTTCATCCACATCGATCTTGAGTTTCTTTGCGGCTTTCCTCAGGTCGGCGATGGACAATCCTTTTAAATTAACGCCCGTTTTCTCCTCAATTGCATTATAAAAACCGATCCGCTTCCATGGTTTTGAAAAATCGATGGATTGATCCTGATATGGCAGTATCGCTTTTCCACAGCTTTTTTCAGCGATAAATCGGATCATCTCCTCCACAAGGTCCATCATAAAATGATAGTCATGATAGGCAATATATAATTCCATCATTGTGAATTCGGGATTGTGATCGCGATCCATGCCTTCATTGCGAAAATCTTTTGCGATTTCGAATACTCCATCAAATCCACCCACGATTAATCGTTTGAGATAGAGTTCATCCGCGATGCGTAGATAGAGCTGCATATCCAGTGCGTTGTGATGGGTCGTGAAGGGACGTGCAAACGCACCACCGTAAATGGGCTGCAACACCGGCGTTTCCACCTCAATATATCCCTTTTCTTCGAGAAATGATCGCATGGCCGATACAATACGTGATCGAATAATAAATGTCTCTTTTACATCCGGATTGACAATCAGGTCCACATACCGCTGCCGGTAACGGAGTTCTTTGTCTGCGAAAGCGTCATAGACAATTTTATCTTCACCTTCAATTTTCTCTTTTACGATAGGAAGAGTCCGGAGCGTTTTGGCAAGCAGCTCAAGGGAATTCGCAAAAATCGTTATCTCGCCTGTTTTGGTCTTATAAACTCCGCCTTCGATTCCAATCACATCACCAATATCCAGCAGTTTAAACAATTGATATGAGGCCTCGCCCACTGCATCCAGTTTGACATATATTTGGATTCGACCGCTGGTATCCATTAGATGACCGAATGAAGCCTTTCCCATCCGCCTGATAGCCATGAGACGACCCGCAAGCCGGACTTTAATCGCACCTTCGTTATCGGGATCATGCAAATCATCGCAATCCACGGCCATGTGTGTACGGCCAAAATTATAGGCGTATGGCTGCACTCCCAATTCCTGAATGCCTGCCAGTTTCTCAAAACGCTGCCTTCTTAAATCATCCAATTCTTCCAAAAGATTCGATCCTCCGTATATTCTAAAGCGTTCTTGCACCATAAAATTAAGAAAATTTATTTCAATAGCAACATCTTCTTAATATCAGAAATATAATTTTCAGAGTCATGAATTTGAATGCGATACACATAAACACCGCTTGGCACAGATTCACCCGAATCATTCTCTGTTTTCCACTTTATTTTATGGACTCCCGCTTCCATTCTTCCGTTTAACAATGTGTGGATATTTTCACCAAGCACATTCAATATCTCCATTGTAACCTGTCCCTCCCTTTTGAGTTGGAACTCAATTTCTGTGGATGCATTGAATGGATTTGGATAATTTTGTGAAAGTCTGAACATGTCCGGTACAGATTTTTTCGGATGGGTTTTCTCAGAAGTCACATCCGATATGGATAGATTCACATTGTCAATTCTGACCCAACTATGTATGTTTGATGTGATATTTCTAAATCCAAATCCCAATTGATGATTGATGGATGCAGGCATATTGTTTGTGGAGAAATCCATCTGAAACTCATGAAAACTATCTGTCAAATCCGTGATTGTATCAGCGACGATTGGATCATGCGACCCGCCCTCCTCGTAAAACAGGATGATCTCCAGATCCTTTCCCTGTGAATTTTTGCGTGCGTCAAATGAGAGTGTGACTGTCTGATTCGGTTGGACCGTATAATCCGAAATCTGCCAAACTTGGGGATCACCACTCTTGAGAAAGGCAATCCAATCGCCTTCTGTGGCCTCTGCGCTTTGTTCAACGCCTGAATCTTCACAGGATGTATCGGTCTGCCATCCAGGGATATACCCAAAACCGGTCTGCTTTTCAGTACCTGGCAATTCAAAACTGGAATTGACAAGCATCGAATTGTAATCCATCTGGACATCCACAGTTTCAGAGAAATCGCTCTCTGCACCATTTGTATCCACAGCTGTGACACGGAAATAATGATGTGTATGATTTTCCAGATTTGCAGCCTGATAATAAGTATTGAATGTTGAATCGAGGGTCACAAATTCATCCGTTTCTGTACGATGATAGATATTATAATGTGATACCGACTGATCGCCAAATTTGTTGAATATCAGGTTGATCACATTGTCATGTTTTTCCAGAATTACATACGGTATGTGCATCATGCCGTCCCATTCAAAGCGGTACGAGCGATAGGTTGAAATGCCATAAGCATAAAAATCGAGTACTTTCTCTCCCTCAGAATTGATTTCGCAAGTTTTAACATGGTTGGTTGACCAGTCAATGTATCGATTGCCGTTTGGTAAAACCTGGACAGTTCCCATATAACCTGAATATCGATCCGGCATATAGCGATATTCCCATACGTTTTCTGCGGTCCAGTTTTCGGTATCAAGCTTGTATTCGACCGCACGTGAATAATTGGGAGTTCAATTATTCCCATTATCAAACATCGTGTAGTGGTTGGGATGACCTGGAACAGGTTTGACGCAATGCTGATATGAGAAACGCAGATTATCATTAATAAATTCGAACTGATTATGGACACCCCCAAAACGCCAGATGATCTCACCGGTTTCACGGTTAATTTTCATGACTTCATCCATGTGACGATTCGAAATTACATAATGTCCATCATAATCAATTGCAATGCTATTGAGATGCACATAATCAATATTGGATTCTCTGAGCATAGAGTTTGAAGCATCCTCAATGTTGAGATGATCCCAACTGCGCCATTCAAAAATCACATTTTTATCCGCATCGAATTCCTGAAACATATTGCCCTGTACAATGGCATGAGAATCACCAGCATTTACGACTTGGCTCATGTCAATAGTTAAATGCTGCTCCATGGTCATGAGTGCGTGACCATTTTCCAAAATAGTGAATTCATGATCATCTCCCGCATATCCATGCCCGGGCCGATAAAGGTCTATGGGTGCAAATGTGCTGTCAAGGATCACATGGTATTCAGGTGCAAAAAAATAGGCAGAAAAAACACCCGTGGATTGATGTACAAAATTTGCGATGTTATGAGGGATGTTAAAATGTCTGTAACAATACGGCGTGCCATCATTCTCACACATGATAAGATAATTACCAATGCCGGAACTTTTGAAATTCGAGCTGATGAAAATATATCCGGGTGCAGTTTCGCCATATTGATGTGCTTCAATCTGGGGGAAATCGCTGGGCACAGCCACTCCGTTGATCAATCTGATCTGCCCTGCACTGCTGGTTGAAATCGGGATTTCTGCATGAGAATCAAAATCCTCTACGGCAGGAAGATAGTTCGTATTTTGTGAGGCGATTGTAAAATAATAATTGAAATCTGTATATCCAATCTGAGTTGTCAGGATATTTACATAGACTGTATTATTAAGCGGGAAATTCTGATCAGGTTTGAATATAATAGTGCGGCTATCGGATGACATGATCACCTGACCGTGAAATACGCTCTCATCCCCGGTAATATTGATAAAAGTATTCAGATTTTGGATATCATGATGGAGTTCTTCATGAAGTCTCAAGAAAATTGTGACCTGGGGAGAATGCAATCCGCTTTCCGGAAGAGGAAAGATATATTCAATCGCGGGATGATAGGTTCCAGCGTGACAAAGTGTGAATATAAAAATTAGGATGACGGATAAACATCTCATCCGAAAAAGGTCTTTGATTAATTTAGCTGAATTCAAGCAAATATTTCCGGATAAACGTATTTAAATCCCCATCCATCACAGCCTGTACATTGGATGTTTCTTCATTGGTACGATGATCCTTTACCATGTTGTACGGATGGAAAACATAGGAACGGATCTGACTTCCCCAGGAAATATCTTTTTTCTGCTTTTCCATAGTTTTGCGTTTCTCGTTTTCTTCATCCTCTTGTTTCTTATACAACCTGGCCATGAGAATTTTCATGGCATTGGCCTTGTTCTGATGCTGCGACCGCTCATTCTGACATTGTACTACAATATTGGATGGAATGTGGGTAATTCGGACAGCGGAACTGGTCTTGTTTACATGCTGTCCGCCTGCACCTGAGGCTCTGTAGGTATCAATTCGAAGATCACTGGGATCAATCGTAATCACAATATCATCATCGATTTCAGGGAATACAAAAACAGAGGCAAACGAAGTATGGCGGCGTTTATTGGAATCAAAGGGTGATATGCGAACGAGTCTATGAACCCCTGCCTCCGCTTTCAGATTCCCGAAGGCATACGGACCTGTGATTTCAATCGTTGCGCTCTTGATTCCCGCTTCATCTCCATCTTGTAGATCCATAACATCGCATTTGAGATTGTTTCGGTCTGCATAGCGTAAATACATGCGGAAAAGCATTTCAGCCCAGTCCTGCGATTCTGTACCACCTGCTCCGGGATGAATCGTTAAAATCGCGTTATTGCGGTCGTGAGGGCCTCCAAGCATTCTTCTAAACTCAAGATCTTCTGTGGATTTTTCAATCCCATCCAACTCGTTCTTAATATCCTGAAATGCATTTTCGTCAGATTCTTCATTCGCTAGTTCGAGCATCAAACCCAAATCATCCATTTTGCCATTCACATCCTCCCAGACAGTGGTCCATTCTTTCAGGTCAGTAATTTCCTTCAGAATGGTTTGGGCCTTCTCATTGTCATTCCAAAAATTAGGTTCGGTGGTCTTTGTTTCCAGTACCTGGATACGCTCTTGCTTGACATCTATGTCAAAGATGCCTCCGGAGTTTTTGTCCGCGCTCTTTTAACTTTTTCAGGCGATCTGAAAGTTCATCAAACATTTTGTTTCCTTCTAATTATACTTTAAACTTAAGACAAGTATTAGTAATTCTTTAGATTTAATATAGGTATAATTTATTTTAAAATCAAGCTGACTGAAATTGATTTTTTTGAGGATGTGACTCAATTCAACGATCCGAAATTTATTTTGAATTCATAAAAAAACCCGCCTGATCCTAGCGGGTTTATAATCCAATCGAATCACTGGATTAAATCAGATTAAGATTTTTCAAGACAATGTCCATTTTTTGTTTGTTCACCTCCGCAAGAGGTACAAGAGGCAGTCGATAAACTTCCTTTAGTTTACCCATCTTGGACAATGCATATTTGACAGGAATCGGATTGGTTTCTAGGAAATTGGCTTTTAGCAAGGGATAGACGGTTTTCTGGAGTTCTCGTGCTTCTTCAAATTTTCCATCCAAACATAAATGGGTAAGCTTATGCATAGATTTGGGGATTTCATTGGCTGCGACTGAGATCAATCCGCTGGCTCCAAGGGAAATCAATGGCAATGTATTGGCATCATCCCCTGAAAGTACAATGAATTCATCAGGGATGGCCATGGCCTGATCACTGACCTGGCTGATATTTCCGGTGGCTTCCTTGACCCCGATAATGTTCTCGATTTCAGAAAGGCGGACTATCGTTTCAGGTAAAATATTGGATGCAGTTCGCCCAGGAACATTATACAGAATGATGGGTTTGTCTACACTTGTGGCAATTGCTCGAAAATGCTGAAAGAGGCCTTCCTGCGAAGGTTTGTTGTAATACGGTGCGACGGATAACAAGCCATCCACGCCCAAATCGGATATTGCTTTCGCCATTTTAATGACCTTCGCAGTGGCATAACCACCGGCCCCGGCAATGACCGGTACACGCCCCGCAGATGACTTGACAACGGTTTGAACCACCTGGCAATGCTCTTCGAAAGACAGAGTCACGCTTTCTCCCGTGGTTCCACACGGCACGAGAAAATCACTTCCCTCCGAGATCTGGAATTCCACCAAATTTTTTAAGGTATCCAAATCCAATGAGCCATCTTCGTGAAACGGAGTTACAAGGGCCGGGCCGCATCCTTTTAAATCACCTAAATTCATTTTATTATCCTTGCTTAAAAGTATTGATTAATTTAATCATTTATTTGAGAACTTCATCCACAATTTCGGAAAAGTGATATACACCGGTTTTCCCCGAAATCCAGCGGGCTGCCATGAGTGCGCCTCTGGCGAATCCTTCCCGACTTCTCGCACAATGTGAGAGCTGAATGTTGTCTACCTGCGAATCGAAGGTGATTGTGTGGGTTCCGGGAATATATCCACCCCGAACACTGGTCACCGGGATTTCATGTTCAGGATAGCTGGATTGCATCAGTTTGACGATTTCGATCGCTGTTCCGGATGGTGCGTCCTTTTTAAACTGATGGTGTTTCTCCTCCAGCATGGGATCATATTCTTTGAACTTACTTATCATTTCAGCAGATTTTTTAACCAATTTGTAAAACAGGTTCACACCAAGAGAAAAATTACTGGC
Organism: Candidatus Zhuqueibacterota bacterium; assembly: GCA_013202295.1. Taxonomy (GTDB): domain Bacteria; phylum Zhuqueibacterota; class QNDG01; order QNDG01; family JABMRT01; genus JABMRT01. Next base: position 19,930 of record JABMRT010000260.1, on the reverse strand, counting down.
GTAGACCAATCCGGTACCAGTCGAATTCACCTGTTTTTGTACATCCTCAAGTCGATCAAACCAGGCCGTGGTGCCGATCACAATCTGCTTTCCCAACGCCAACCCGGCTTGAATATTCTCAAACGCCACGGCCGGCACGGAAAAATCAATCAACACGTCCACTTCCGCGAGTGCTTTGCGAATATCCTCTGTATCTGTAAATGGATGTTCATCCCAGAATTTCTCAACGATTTCAATATCGAATTCAGGAGCCAGACGCTCAAGCAAATGCCCCATCTGACCATATCCTACAAGTGCGGCTTTCATTAGTTCAATCCTTTTTGAAGGGATGTTGTCCTCAAATCACAAAATTACATTTAATCGACGAAGACGTGGTAATATACGACTCTCATCCGTCAAAATCAAGAATCACTTATTCCATTTGATTGAATATAGCACGGATTGTATTGGATTAAAAACAAAATTTTATTATCTTAACAACCTCAGGATAATATAAGTTTGGAGTGGATTTTATGCAGTTTTACAAATATCATGGTTTGGGAAATGATTATCTCGTGATGAATCCGTCTGATGTGGGGCGGGATTTGACGCGTGAAGAGATCATTGCAATCTGTCATCGCAATTACGGTGTGGGATCTGATGGGATTTTGTGGGGGCCCTCTCAAGACGACAAAAAACTGTTTGACTTACGGATAATAAATCCCGATGCGAGTGAGGCTGAAAAAAGCGGCAATGGTCTCAGGATTTTTTCTCGTTATTTATGGGACCAAGGCTGTGTGAAATTGAATGAAACCTTCGAAATCCACACGCCAGGCGGGATTGTTCAATCGAAAGTCATGGATAATGGCAGGATGATCCATGTCGAAATGGGCCAAGTCAGTTTTGACAGCCGTGTAATCCCTGTACAAGGTCCTGATCGTGAAGTTCTAAACGAGACCATCACGGTTCAGGGAGAAGATTACACCTTTTGCGCGGCCACGATAGGCAATCCCCACTGTGTGATTTTAGTGGACGAGATTTCGGAAAATCTGGCTAAAACGGTTGGGCCTGATGTTGAAACCGATCCCCGCTTCCCCAATCGCACAAATGTACAATTCATGAAAGTGATGGATAGAAACAATATTCAAATTGAAATTTGGGAACGCGGCGCCGGGTATACTCTGGCATCCGGAAGCAGCAGTTCAGCAGCAGCTGCTGTTGCGTATAAACTTGGATTGTGTGATTCTCAAATCACCGTGCATATGCCGGGCGGCGCGCTTGAAATCATCATTGATGAAGAGTTCGGCATCTCAATGACTGGGCCTGTCACCTATGTGGGCTCTGGTAAGGTGGATGAAGAATTGTTTTCGGGCATCCCCAAATTTCTATTATAAACATTTTTTCAGGAGATTGATAAATGGCAAGACTTAATTCAAATTATAAAAAACTCGCGGCTGGATACCTATTTCCTGAAATCACGCGGCGCGTCCAGAACTATCTGAAAGACAATCCGGATACACAAATTATGAAACTGGGGATAGGTAATACCACGGAACCTCTCACACCAACCATTATCCAGGGGCTGCATCAGGGCGTAGACAAACTGGCTTCCATAGATTCCTATACAGGTTATGGTGAATACCATGGCGAGCTACCGATTCGAACCGCTCTTCAGAACATGTATCGTACATACAATGTGAATCTGGATCCTGAAGAATTTTTCGTCAGTGACGGCGCCAAGCCAGATTCAGCGAATCTTCAGTCCATTTTTTATACCGACAGCATCGTGGCCGTGCAAGATCCCGCTTATCCGGTGTATGTGGACAGCAATGTCATCGCAGGCCGTTCAGGGACGTTTAACACGGAAAAGGGTCTGTATGAAGGTTTTATCTATATGCCCTGCACTGAGAGTAACGGTTTCTTTCCGGAATTACCATCGCAAAAGGTGGATCTCATCTATCTTTGCAGCCCCAATAATCCGACCGGCGCAGTCGCCACCAAAGAGCAGCTTAAACTATTTGTGGATTACGCGCTTGAGAATCAGGCCATCATTTTCTTCGATGCGGCTTATTCAGCATTTATCCATGATCCTTCCCTGCCGCGTTCCATTTACGAAGTTGAAGGCGCCAAAAAATGCGCCATTGAAATCAACAGCTTTTCCAAAGTGGCTGGATTTACTGGTGTACGCCTGGGCTGGGCGGTTGTGCCTTTTGAATTGAAGGGTGAAAACATACAGCCCGGTGATGTGAACAAAACCTGGATGCGCCGCCAAAGCACATTTTTCAATGGACCGTCTAACATTGTTCAGGCAGGCGGCGTAGCCGCTCTTTCTGATCAAGGACAAAAAGAATGCAACGATCTGGTCACTTTCTATATGAATAACGCGAAGCTCATCCGAAAAGGTCTTGATCAAATGGGACTCACGATTTATGGCGGCGATAACGCCCCCTATGTCTGGCTTAAAACACCCAATGAAATGACCTCCTGGGAGTTCTTTGACAAGCTCCTGATCGAAACACATGTGGTAGGAACTCCGGGATCCGGCTTCGGTCCCAGTGGTGAAGGATTTTTCAGACTCAGCGCATTTGGGCACGCTGATGATATTGTAAAAGCCATTCAAAGCATTCAAGAGAATTTAAGGATATAAAATGTCGCATTGGAAAAACGGACACATTGCACCGTTCGGAAACATGACAACCGAGTCCATTGTCAAGGCATCTGGACAATTCAGTACTCCGATTTACCTGTACGATGAAACGGTTATCCTGCAGAAATGCAAGGACGTACTCTCCATGCCGAACGCTCATGGATTGACTGTACGATATGCCATGAAGGCCAACGCGAACCGGGCACTTCTCCAATTGATTACGGAACGAGGGCTTCATCTTGATAGCAGCACACTCAATGAAGTGTGCCGCGCGCATAGGGCTGGAATCACCTACGATAAGATTATGCTGACTTCCCAGGAAGTCCCGTTGGGGAAAGACCGTGAAGATCTCGAGTCTATGATTCTTGAAGGATTAACCTACAATATCTGCTCATTACAACAACTGGATTTGATCGCGGAATTTGCAGTCCTGAACCAGAAACCCATGTCCATCCGGATTAATCCGGGTGTGGGTGCGGGTGAATCCGTGACACGAAATACGGGAGACAAGTACTCCAGTTTCGGAATCCATCTCGCGAACATCGACAAGGTGATCCAAAAAGTCAATGAAACCGGATTGGTCATCAATCAGGTCCATGTGCATATCGGATCAGGTGGTGATCCCGAGATGTGGCGCGACAACATCGACCGGGAGCTGGAAATCACGGAAAACTATTTCCCGAATGCAAAGATTGTGAATCTGGGCGGCGGATTCAAAGAAGCACGTATGCCGGATGAATCCTCTGCAGACATTCAGGAATTGGGTGCATATGCCAAAACACGTTTCGAAGAGTTCGAAAACCGCACCGGAAGAAAGTTGCATATGGGCATCGAACCCGGAACCTATATCGTAGCAAATGCAGGGTATCTTATCACATCGGTGATGGATGAAAAGTGGTCCGGTCCAACCGGCTTTGAATTCATCATTTTGGACGCGGGAATGGAATCAAACACCCGTCCCCTGCTCTACGGATCAAGACATCCTTTCTACGTCATATCAAAGGATGGAAAACTCCTGTCATCAGAATTTGATCTCAATTCCATGAAATCTGAACTGGATTTTCGTGTGGTGGTCGGACGTTGCTGTGAAAGTGGCGATTCGCAGAGTCTGGATTATCAGGGTCACATCATTCCACGAAACATGGCAGATCCCTCTGTTGGAGATTTAGTCGTTATTGGAGGAACGGGGGCATATTGCGCTGCCATGTCGCTGAAGAATTACAACTCACTCCTCCAGCCAGCCGAGGTACTTTTACGGGAAAATGGAAAACTGCAATTGATCCGCAAACAGCAAAACCTGGATCAAATTCTCGAAAATGAAATTGATATCTAAATAAAAAGGGGTGTTTCATGAACACCCTTTTTTTCATCTTGAAATCTATTTTATTTCAAACAGTACATTTTACAGGATCATGTTTCCGGCTCAACACGATTTACCAATTGTTCAATCACATCCAAAATAATCTCGATACGTGTATTCTTTAATAAAAAAGCATCAGCGCCACCCTCTTTTGCTTTATCCGCATCATCATCAGTATCACGCGAAGTAAACATGGCAATTGGTATCTTCTGAATCGCTTTGTTCATTTTAATCATGCGACACACCTTGTGACCATCCATGTCTGGCAGCATAATATCAAGAAGAATCAGATCAGGATTTTCATCCTGCGCAGCTTTTAGACCAGCAAAACCACCCTCGGCAACCACTGTCTCATATCCTTTATTTTTAAGATGGCTTGTGATAAAATGGACACTTGCCGGATTGTCTTCAATAATAAGAATTTTTTTCATTTCAGGATGATTTCACTCCACGAATTGTTATAATTTCATCTCATTCAGAATGTAGGATGATTCGGCAACTTTATCAACAATAAAAAGTACATATCGAATATCCACAGAAATTGTACGTTGGATATCATAGTCATATTGCCAATCCCCGGTTAGGGCTTCCCAGTTGCCGTCAAACGCCAATCCGATTAATTCTCCCCTGGCGTTCATTACCGGACTGCCGCTGTTGCCGCCTGTTATATCACACCGATGCAAAAAGTTGACCGAAATATCATTATTATCCACATCCAGCCACTTTCCAAAGTCCTTCTCATTGTATGCTTCGCTTAACTTCTCCGGCACATTGAACGGCCATTCACCGGTATGTTTATCTACTACACCGCTTAATGTTGTAAAAGGGGTGTATAGAATGCCATCCGCTGGACTGTAGCCTGCGATGTGGCCGTAAGTAAAACGCATACTGCTGTTGGCATCAGGATAAAACTCCGTGCCCTTCCACGCAAGAAGCGCACTCATGTAATGCTTGCGAAGTTCCATGATGCGCGCACTAAAATCATCGGTTCTTTCGTCCATTAAATCCAATTCTGGATACAGTGTCAAGGCAAGCTGGATTAAGGGTTCGCCCAATGCTTCGACCTCAATTGATTTTTTCGTATAAAGGGATTTGGCATATTCCACATCCTTTAATTGGGATTTCTCAAATGCTGTTTCTATAAAAGAAGCGATGGATTTTTCTCCTTTTGGGAGAATGGAAGACAAACCATCCACACGCTGATTTCCAGGAAGTCTCAGCACCTTTTTCAGAAATGCGGTCAGCAGGGCCTTGTCCGTTGCAGGATAATAATTGTAATACTGAAGGTGAAGTCTCTTCAGTTTTTTCTCTACACTCCGTTCAGTAAAGTCGGGATTTCTTTCCTCTTCCGGTTTTTCGCGTTCTTTCAAGGTCAATACGATATCACGAGCAATTTGAGGTAACACACCACTTGCATTTCGATACAAATTGAGTGTACTCCTCTTCTCCCGATCAGATTTGTAATCTTCATATTGTGCATCGATTTCGGATAATATCATCCCGTATTGATCATTCAGTTCAGGATTCTCCTGAAGAAAAGCACTGAACTCGGCCTCGAATGCGAGTTTCTTCTCAAGGAATTTCCCCTTTGTCATACTTTCCAACTGTCCTTCGGCATTTTTCTTAGAGTTTGAGAAACTCGAGCGACGACTCGTTACCTTTAATTGTCCGGCTTTATCATTTTGTGTTACGGAATCGAGTAATGCGATAATCTCAGCATAGTTTTTAATGCGAAAAGGAAATCCAAATGTTAAATTCCAGTCCACAGGTGAAGAAGTGCGATAACGATAAGTTTTACCCGGAAAACCGAGAATAAATGTCAAATCGTCTTCCTGAATGGGTTGTTTCGCGACCTTTAAATATTGTTTGGGTTTTAATGGAACATTCATTTCATTGAACTTCTGGCCGCTTCCATCGGGAGCCATGTAAGCACGTAGAAAAGTAAAATCTCCTGTATGGCGCGGCCACATCCAGTTGTCGATCTCACCCCCGAATTTACCAATATCTTGTGGTGGCGCATACACCAACCGTACATCCTGATATTTATTATATATATATAGCAGATAGAGTTTACCCTCATAATTAGATGTGATCTTCGCGGCGACATCCTCGCGGTCTCCTTCTATTTGATCCACGATTGAAGTGATATTGGCTGTGATCTTTTTATCATAAAGAACCGGATCATCCAGGCCATCACAATCCTGAAGAACTTCCTCAGTAACATCTTTTATTGTTTTAAGACAATAGGCATTCATCCCGATCGCTTCCATTTCTTCGGATCGATTGGACGCCAGAAATCCAGCAGCCAGAAAATTCTTTTCAGGAGTAGACGCTCTTTGAATTGCACTGTACGCGCAATGGTGATTCGTCAGAATGAGACCATCCGGTGAAACAAAAGAGGCCGTACAGCCGCCTAGCCATACAATCGCATCTGAGATTGAAGGTTTTTCAGGATGATAGATATCATCTGCATCCAGTTCAAATCCAGCATTTTTCAGAGGAAGTTGGTCCAATTGTGAGAGCAGCCACATGCCTTCTTCGGCCTGCCCGATTGTGGAAATTATCAATAGTGAGAGTAATATCTTTTTGACCATAATTTCATCCTTTAGATTAGAAATTGATGAGGCCCTAAATGCCTTCATCCGGATTATATTGATTGCCAATATTAATGACAACACGCCATTCACCTTGATCATTTTTTCGCCATATATTGACATACTTTCCGCTTAGAATGTAGGGTATATCGTTTTCATTCTGGATCGTCATACTGTATTCGCCCCAGGTATATCCCAAATCACCCGAAATTGAAACCACCGCCTCTTTAGGCTCCCACCCGAATAGTATATTTTCATATCCCGGTTTCATAATATCATATATGGTTTGAATCCCTTCTACGGGATCGCCGGCTGCAGGAAGCCATTTAGCATCTTCAGCAAGGTACGTTTTAAACGCTTCAGCTGCGCCCTGTTCAAGAGACATCTTTGCAAAGGACCAGTCCGTTTTCAACAATCGCATCGCTTCAACTTCTTGATCTATGGATTGCTGACATTGAACCAGCATGAGGCAGAAGGTGAAAAACATGAAAATATTTATCAACGTTTTCATGACGCCTCCTTAGAATGATGTAATATCTGGATTATGATTTTCATTTTTCAATATTGATATTCGGATGAATGAATATCCGGTCATGTAACATACAAAATATTTCCGTTCGCGACAAGATAATCCTTGGATGAAATGAATAATCGCCCTCGAAACAACAGGTGGTTTTTAATGATTTGACGAATTGTTATTTAAGCACAGTTTATATGTTTTGTAATCCCTTATGAAAATTTATTTTACGGATTACAGAAGTCGTCATCTGATTTGATAATTAATATCCAGATGATAATTGTTAGCAACAGCCCAACGACTCGATGCACGCTTTAGCGCAGGATTTTCCTCGATAAACATCATTTGTGCCAGAGCCGCATGATTGGATTGATATAGCATTTCAATGAGTGAGTCGCTTGTCCATGATTCCACAACACCATTTCCAAAAACCAATGCATCATCCGCGTGTGCCATAAGAGTTTCAAACTCATGGTTGGGGCCAGCGGACCACAGAAGAAAATAACCTTCATACGGGATATATCGAAATCGTGTTCCCCATGGATCTTTCCAGTCATCCTCAAAGAGAAGTTCTTCAAGTGTTTCTGGTGTGCCGTAGTAAAAATATTTGTTGGCTAGACGCGAACTCAACTCGTTCAACAACATCAATCCCCGATCATAGTTTTGTTTATCATACTGCGTGTTATTGGCTATCATGATAATGACAAACGCGATGGCAAACATAAAAATACCGATTGTCCGAATGACTCCGGGAGACATCAATCCTCCTGTTCAAATTAAACCATTGAACGAAAAAAGGCACGGTTTAATACCGTGCCTAATAATTCTATTATAATTTTATATTTATATTGCTTTCTCATTCGCTTTATCAGCTTGTTCCAGTAATTTCGGAATTACTTTGAGAAGTTCCTGGATCGGTTGTGTTTTACTTAAGAACATATCCGCTCCCACCTTTTTGGACATTTCCTCTTCTTTATCCAAATCTCGTGCAGTGAGCATAATAATGGGAATTTTTCCAGTGTTTTTGTCGAATTTTATCATGCGGCAGAACTTATGGCCATCCATGCCGGGTAACATGAGATCAGTAATAATCAGATCCGGCTTTACTTGACGCACCATATTTAACGCTTGTAGTCCATCAGTGACAAAAACAACGGTATATCCCTTTGCTTCAAGACAGGTTTTTAGAAGACGAATATAGGTCGGATCATCCTCGATGGCCAGAATTTTTCTTTTCTTCTCGCTTTGCATAATTTCTTTATCGGATTAGATTTATCCCTTTGTGGATATTTAGAATAACTGTTTATTAATATATAATCTGGAAACGAAAAAATCAAGTTTAATCGGTTAAATCATAATTGGATTCTATTATTCTAGCACATTCCACGACAAAATAGTCTGTATTAACATACGATTATAATAAATAGAGGACAAAATGTGAACTGCAACCAATCAGCACTTGAAAGTCCCCGGTACTTTGGAAGTGCCAGGGATTTATCGCAAATTAATGAGGCTGCTTAATTACGAAAAAATCCATTATATTTTAGGCGTACCAGGGTCTTTGACGATTCAATTCTTCATCCAGCACTTCCAATGCAATATTCACATCATCGACAATCTGAAAATCATACATGCCGACACAGAGCAAATCAGCGCCATTCTCAAACGCATAGCGGAATCCTTCTTTGGGTTCGATTGCACCGGCTGCCAATGTTTTAAATGCGATCCAGGGCTTTTCCAGCTGTTGCATCACACGAGTGGTTTCTTCAGGTTTGCGGCAATATATATTGTCATGCTCCTGTTCTTGATTTGCGGACCAGTAATTAAGATGATGAAATGTTTTCATCCAGAAATCGGGTTCAAAACCGTAATCGACACACTCTTTAACAGTTTCAATATAATGTGCACCAATCCCTGCAGGCAATCCGTTGTCCCAAATCAAATTCAGAGCTTGACCTATCAATTCGAAATTTCCTTCACGAACGAGTTGATCCGCTATTCCACCCTGCACATAACAGGCAGCCGCTCCGGAATCGATGGAGAGCCTTGTGCGTTCGAGCAAATCATCTCCACCACAATCCGAGATAAATTGGATTTTCCCAATGTTGCGCCGCCAGTATTCTTCCACTACTCCGTGTAACATCGGATTGGTCAGCAATGCGTTTATACCGCATTTCTCAGCCAGAAGAAGTGTCTCAAATATTTTGTCTCGGTGATGATACGCTTTAACAAGTTTAGACGCATAGATCAAATCACGTGCATGAGCCCAGCCACCAATTAAATTGCCTCCAAGTATGATTCGGCTGACTTCCATATTCTTGATCTTGGTCACAGGAATCTGCCCCTTTAAGTCACCCAAACTAGAGAAATCGAAGGATTTGACAGAAGCGCTTGTCACGACATCCACAAGGTTCTTTTCTTCATGACTTTCCCAGGCCTTCTTCTTTGCAACAGCAAAAGCCAACGCACCAAGAAATGGCAGCGTGGCCAAATTCTTTATCATTTCACGGCGATTCGAATCCGGTGGTGAACCCTTGGGATTTGAAGATCTGAGTTGTTTAAGCAATTGATCGATACTGAATGCCTTGCTTACAGGTAGAATTCCAAGAACCAGTAACGCGAAAAGTTCAATCAAATTTTTATTGACGACAAGGTAGCTGCCTTCAGTAGGTACACCAAAATCCATACCGATGAAAGGTGGATTGGAAATGTAATAGAGAAATAGCAGAGAGGCCCCTGTGAAACAGGCCAGGCGCGTGAAAAAGCCAAGCATCAGAGCCAGACCGATAAGAAGCAATCCCCAGATATTGAGAAGATCCACAATTCGAAGTATTGTCTGCGAGTTTGAAATCCATTGAAAAAGCGGTGCAAAAATCCATCTGGAAAGATCGAGATAGGATGCGGAGCTCCATCCGGGAGTAAAGAGCTTGGCAATCCCTTCATACAGGAAATGCCATCCGATTGCAACACGAAGCAAGGCAACTATGACGGATAATTTTTCCGAAATACGATTTGACATAATGAGGCTCCTTGATGCTTTATAACAGATTACCCAATTAAATCCGTTAGGAATTCACTAGAATGAAAACAGAAAAAACTGACACGCCTGATTCATTTGAAGCTGATATTTATGCAGACTTCGATGAGCGCCTTTAAACTTGGTAATTTTAATATCCGATTCATCTCGTAATTTCTTGACTCTTTCTTTCATATCCGCGGCACTGTATGTGATCATGGGATGCTTAAAATCATCGGTTTCATGCACACCAATGTGCATCATACCATCGCTGAATACGCCCCAGGGATAGGGTCCATGATGATATTCAATGCAATTAAATCCAAGATTTTCCCAATATATTTTTGACTTTTCAAGATCATTTGTCGGCAGATCCAGCTCATTAAAGATTCCAATTTTTTGATTGGGATAACTGGTTGGATTAAAAATAGCATCTTCGTCTAATGTATGTAGGGCCAAAAAGTGTATCATCGTTTTAGGGGCATCCTGCATACACCGTATTTCGACATTCAATCCTTCAATAGACTGAAAAGAAATATATGAATTATCATGAACATGATAATGATGGTCAATTCCTTTCGATGCCAAACGCTGGGTTTCTTTGTTTAAATCATCGGTATAATAAACGAGATTTAGCGTCGGTTCCTCCGATTGAGAAATTAACAATGTCATACTCTCATCTGTCATGAGAATTTGATTATGATTGCCGATCGATTCAAAGCCAATTTTCTGGAGTTGTTGGTTAAGTTTCTTTGGATTAGTTGTAGAGAAATTCAACAGACACGATTTTTGCATACGGCTCACTCAATTAAATTCAAGATATTAATAGAAATCGACTTATAACCTACGATATAAAAAAATCCGAATCAATATAAGAAATTGGAATATCCCTTAACTTTAATATTTTATTTCAAAAAAAGTTGACTGAGATAATAAATATAAAATATTAAAAGCAACGCGCCTTCCCATCGGGTAACCCTTTTCACTTGTGTAATAAAATAAAAAAGGAAGGTTGCAATCAACATGATGGGAAGTGCTTCGCGAATCATGTCTATAGGGATGATCAACTTACCAAAAAGTGCGGAAATACCCATCACACCAAATGCGTTAAAGATGTTGGAGCCCAGTATATTTCCTATCGCCATTTCAGGAGTGCCTTTGCGAGCAGCGGATATACTCACCGTAAGCTCAGGCAATGAGGTTCCCAAAGCGACCGCACTGCCAGCAATGACCTCCTTCCCCACTTTAAAAGCATCAGAAAGTCGGATAATCGCATCCACAGTAAAACGGGCGCCTAAATAGACAATCACACCGCTTATGAGTAACATAATCCAGGGTCGAAATCCGATTTTTGTTTTTGGGTGATCTTTCGTTTTTTCTTTCGAACCCGCATTCGCAGCATACACCAGATACACGATCAAACCCAGAATACAGAGTACGGATTCGATCTGTGAAAATTCTCCATCCCAAATCATTAAGGCAAGAAGCATGGTGGTTCCGAGTAAAAGCGGTAAATCAACAATCGCCAAATCGTATTTTAACAAGATATTTTTGCTGAAAATAGCTGTAAGTCCAAAGATGAGGAAAATATTGGTGATATTGGAACCCAACACATTGCCGACCACGATTTCAGAAGCGCCCAGCTTTACTGCCATAATAGAGGATATTAATTCAGGCAGTGAGGTTCCGAAAGCTACAATCGTGACACCAATGATGAATGGCGAAATGCCTATTCCACGTCCAATCTGTTCTGCAGATTGTGTAAACCAGTCAGAGGCCTTAACCAAAACAGCGAGACTGACTACAAACATGCCGATCCATGGGAGATAACTTATCAATACATAATCCACTTCATGTAGAAATTATCAGAACCATACGATTTGAACTCTCCCTCTATTTGCAATACCCATGGTGCATCGGGCAACAATGGCAGAATATGCTCATCGAATGTCATTTGACAGGCTCCAATAAAACAAATGAAAAGAATAATCTGGATTCCAAATAATCAAAAATACCTCATTGAAATACCCAGTTTATTCGGGTATGACATCATCCCAGGATTTTTTTTTGCGAAACAGATCAGAGATCTTTCTGAATGTGTATCCAACCGGATTGTGTGCCATGTGTGATGTTTCACGAATCCATTCTTTCTGATTTTCTGAGAGTTTCTCGGAATTGTCTGCAAGCCGATCAAGGGCTTTGCCCATGACGTATCCGACCGGATTGACTGTCATTACAACCATTTGCCCAGTCTTATCTTTTGCGAGTTTTTTTACTTCATCCACAAGACGTTCGATCAAATCAGAGGTGAGAATTCGTGTGGTCGAGAATACAGTCTTGTAGGAGGGATAGAGGGCGCGTTCTGATTCGATGAAAAGCATTTTACAGTAATTGTCAGTAATCAGCGATACACGAGTCAGAAGCGCTGCGTTAAGAAAACCATCAGCTATCGAGCCTAGAATCTTTGAAGCAAACGGGATTCCCTTCATACCCCCTGAAAACAATCGAGAAACAATCTCATCCGTGGCATATTCAATACCTTCAGATCCGCCAACCGCCATGGAATAGTAGACCATTCGAGCAATCGAAAACAAATCCCGATTTGATGTGCGACCCTGATAAAGTAAAAAAAGATCTCGAATCAAATGCACACTACTTGAAAGAATGATCACTGCATCGAGAAATCCATTTTGTGCAATCGCAGTTCCATAAAATACCTGTGTGACATATTTCTTCCGGATACGTTCCGCCTCAGGTTCAAGCCATTGAATGACCCTGTCATAGCCATCCCGATCAGGCGTGATATCATGCCATTTAAAACCGGATTTTCTCAGATATGTATTTTTTGCCAGATGATCCAGGCGTTTACGAATCAACGCATTTACTTTCTCAGGATCACGAACGGGTGCATCAAGTCGCCGTATACGAATCACTCCTAGAATCGGGATGATGATAAAATAGATCATCGCTCCCACAAGAAGAATCAGAAACACATACCCGGCATAGGGATGTAATGCTCTGATATAAAAATATAGAATCAAGAATTCTTTTAGAATGAGATACAGAAAAAATAAGGAAATAAAAAAGAGGAATCGCTTTATAAGTTTCATCTTACTGTACACCATTTTATTTCAATACTATGAAATATCAAATTGGATAGTGTTTTATTTAAAAATCAGTTTCAATTTATATACAGGACAATATAAATGCAACTAATTTCAATGTTTGCCATTAATCTGACATGGAATACTTTGTTGCATTAACCTGGATCTGTCTCGGAAAATTCAAACATACTGATTTGTGTATAAGAAGACGTTTTCTTTTATAAAGCAATGAAGTGTTTTCAATACAATTAAATTTAGATAAAAAAAATCCCGGTAAAAACCGGGATTTGGATTTTTGCAGGAGCAATTATAATTTACTTACGTTTGCTGCCTGAAGTCCTTTAGGTCCGTCCTCAACCTCAAATTCTACCTTGTCCCCTTCCTCCAACGACTTGAACCCTTCAGAAACGATCGCTTTATAATGCACAAAGACATCATCTCCATCCGGACGTTCGATAAAGCCGTAACCCTTAGAATTGTTGAACCACTTCACTGTACCTTGTTCCATGTACACTTCCTTTTCTTCCTTGTGAAAAATGTTTAGCAGTGCTAACCTTAAAATTCCTCTTATCCCCGATCCAAAAAAAATAACACATCTATGCCTACTCACTCATAGTTGCGTTATCGTTCAAAATCAAACCAATAATCTTTTCACGTTTTTCAGATCAATCTCGTTGTTGGGGAAAGCTTGAATCTGTCACTGCATCCCTCTGACGGTAATTTTATGCATAATCCAATGGAAAAGCAAGTTATTTTTATTTTTCTTGAGATTGTTCTCATACTTAGGGAACCATAAATCTTACAGACTTACATTGAATTAACCCATTTTATCCCAGCAATAGGTACATAATTGTTCTTTATTCAGCCCTATTGCATCAACCATATCTGATAATCGCTGATACTGGAGAGTAGTCAGATTCAATTCTTTTCGGATAATTTCTACCATTTCCTGATACTTTTCAGAATCCGGATCAGCATATTCCTCATTGACTTGCTCTGCATTTCCTTCAATTTCTTTGATGGCGCGTCGGCCTGCCAGATCCAACTCAGAACGAGATTGCGAAAAGTTCAAAAATTTACATCCATGAATGAGCGGTGGGCATGCGGGACGCATGTGAATTTCTTTGGCTCCATTTTCATAGAGCCTCTTTATCGTTTCTTTAAGCTGCGTGCCTCTAACAATCGAATCCTCACAAAACAGCAGCCGTTGACCATCAATTAAATCATGAATGGGAATGAGTTTCATGCGAGCAACCAGATCTCTGGTATCTTGATTTTGCGGCATAAAGCTTCTCGGCCAGGTGGGTGTATATTTTACGAATGGACGACCATACGGCAATTTGGCTTCATTGGCATATCCCAAAGCATGCGCACTACCCGAATCAGGAATACCCGCAACCATATCTACATCCACGTTGTCTTGTTTAGCAAGAGCCGCCCCACAGTTGTACCGTACGCTCTCCACATTTCGATCTTCATAAGTTGAGGCAGGATATCCATAATAGATCCAGTGAAACGAGCAGATGCGTAATTGATCCAATGGAAGCAATTGTTTCTCCATACCCTGTGGTGTAATTAAAACAACTTCAGCGGGACCAAGTTCGTATTCAAACTCAAAATCAAGATTGGTAAAAGCACAAGTTTCGAAAGTTGCGCAATAAGTATCCGTTTTTTTGCCGATAATAATCGGGGTACGACCGTAATAATCGCGTGCGGCATAAATACCTTCATCTGTAAGCAACAAGATTGAACAGGATCCATCAATTGCTTCCTGAGCGCAACGCAGTCCCTCAGCAAAAGAGTCTGCCTGATTGATCAAGGTAGACACCAACTCTGTGGGACTGATTGCTCCTCCACTCATTTCTGAAAAATGAGCGGTACGATTTTTAAATGCCTTTTCGATTAATTCCTGCATATTATTAATTTTTGCTACAGTCACAATGCCGTATCTACCCAGATGCGAATTGATCAGGAGCGGTTGAGAATCGTTATCACTAATTGCACCTATCCCTGACTTGCCCTTAAATTTAAATATGTCATCTTCAAATTTTGATCGAAATTGAGCATTTTCAATATTATGAATTCCACGTGTTATACCATTGGAATTTAATACGGCCAATCCCCCTCGTTTTGTACCCAGATGAGAATGATAATCCGTTCCATAAAACAAATCCTGTACGCAATCCCCTTTTGATATGACTCCGAAAAAACCGCCCACAAATATACCTCTCTTTCTGGTAGGCCAGTACAACTGGCAGAAAATGTGTTATTTAGTTTAGAACAAATTTGTATTTAAATAATAGCATCTGGAAGACTCAGATGCAAAAGATCATTTATTATGGATGTGACTATTAAATGAATGGAATAAACAAAGGGACAGCAAAATGAATATCCCCTTTGTTTTGAAAATATTTGAATGTTTATTTAGGAAAATAAATCCCACCCTTGACGATATTTACGGTAAAGCAATGTATTGGCTTCTTCATTATTCGTAAATCTAAAGGCAGATGAATCCCAACTTAATTTTTCAGTAACTCGCTGGGCAATTGTGCCCAATAATAGCGTTTCACTAAAAGGTTGTACATTCTGAAAGCTGGCCCCGGATGGCGCATTTCCACGTACAGCTTCAATCCATTGTGCAATTTCATCTTTTGGCCTGGGAAGTGTTTTAGGTGGTCTCTTAAAGGCCTGCATCGCCTTTTCAGGAATCAATCTCGGACTGCCACCCGTAAAATCAGCAAATATTTTCCCTTTGTCACCAATGTATATAATCCCTTCTCTGGGCATATCACGCCCATCCATCACCATCTCTTCTGGTTTAGGTGGCCGAATTCCCCCGTCTAACCAATGAATTGAGAGGGGCGCTTTTCCATCATGTTCAGCAAATTCCCAACGCACTGTGCTGGCACTGGGATAAGAAACATTATTTGGGATACGTTTAGATACACCATCGACTACGCCATAGATTTTTGAACGACTGCCTTCCACAGTGATCGGGATTCCCGGATTCAGGATATTCCATACCTGATAAAAGCAATAATGTCCCATATCTCCCAATGTACCGGTACCGAAATCATACCAGCTTCTGAAAAGTGTATGTGTATATGAGGGATGATAAGGACGATCCTCAGCGGGACCAAGCCAGAGATCCCAGTTGAATCCATCTGGAATATGAGGTTTTTCGTCTGGTGTTAATAAATCTTGCGGCCATACAGGTCGATTTGACCAAACCAGTATTTCGTTGACATCTCCGATCGCATCATTATCGATCCATTCTTTGATCATGGGTGTGGTCTGTTGATCCGCAGCACAAAACATATGTGTGGCCAATCCGGTTTTCTGTGCAGTTTCAGCAATCAGATTTGCTTCAGATAATACGTTGGAAAGCGGTTTATGCATAATCACGTGTCTGCCCGATTTCATAGCTGCCATGGCAATGGTCGCATGCGTATGCTCGGGTGTCATAATACAGATTCCATCCAAATCTTCTTTTTCGAGCATTTCTCGATAATCTTCATATGCAGAACAAGGGGAAACTTTTCCACTTGCGCTCTTCTTGGAATAATAGGTATCCACAATTTCACGGCCAACTTCAAGCCCAGCGCGACACCCCGTATTTTCAGTACCCCAAGCGGGTTTGTCAAGAAATCGTCGGATGCGATTCCGCATCTCATGCTTTCCCCATTCAATGTAATCCTGCGAATCGCGGTTGCAATCACACACCGCAGTAATACGAATTTCGGGACGTTCCAGAAATCGCATCAAGGTTCGGATGCCCTGCGTACCCGTGCCGATATATCCAATTTTAATTTGATCGCTGGGTGAAACAGTACCTGGCCCGCCCAGAACGTGACGTGGAACAATGGTTAAACCTGCGGCCACGGTGCTAGCAGTACCAAGAAAATCTCGTCGGTTCATTTTTGATTCAGCCATGCAATCTCCCTATTTACAGAATTCATGTCATGATGTTTACAGTTATTAATATAAAATAAATCCGGATGATTTGGAAGTAATATTCTTGTAACAAATGTCATTCTTTAAGCGAGCCATTTGCCTTTAAAATTGCTTTCGCTGTAGAAAGGATCACAGCACAGGACGTCACTGTGGCCCCGGTCACACAATCCACAGTCAGGGTCTGGCGGGATTGAATGCGCGCGGGTACAACTTCAAGGGCAGAATACGGCCGGTCCTCTTTACCTCTGACAACCTGAACCCGATTCAAATTACCATTCTGGACAGTAATTTCAACAAATATGGAATCAATAAATCCAACGCATGCTCCCTGGAATATACCCTCCTTAAGATTTGAAACGTTGGGGAGTGATACTTCGGATAAAGCAAAAACCTCATCCACAATTTGCCATGAGGATTTCCATTGAGGCCATTTCTCAGCATCTCTGCCTCGTTTGTGCATCCCCTCGCCCAATGCTTTGACAAGATCTGGATCGCCCATACTATAGACCATAACAGTTGCGCGCATCGGAATGAAGGTCGGCCCCCAATTGTTTTCAGGGTGGTTATTTGGATTGGTACACGCGGAATCTAAATGGACTTTTGCCATGTCACTATTTCCGGAGAGCATATAAACCTCGGCAAGGAGCAGGTGTTCATATCCTGTTCGAGGTTCAAATATTTGAAGAAATTGTTCAAGTTCATCCAAATGTTGGTTTCGGACAAGAATGCGCATTTCATTAAGCAGGGCAAGTTGATGTAAAACATTGTAGGTTTTGGGTGCGCTGATGATATCTGAATTATAAGGTTGAATATCTTTACGTAAAAAATCCATAAGGACTTGATGTGTTCCAGCGTCTTGTTCTAAATCGGCGAGGAATTGCCCAAGCATGAATTGATAATAGGGACGATTGGTCTTATATCCACGTTTACTGAGAAAGACCAGATACCCTGCGGTCTTTTCCATTTCGGCCTTGCTCTTTCGGCCTTGAAATGGCACAAGATTTGGTCTTCTAATATCCGCCTGAAAGGTTATAGCTTTGGGCAAATCCGTTGATCCTGGCAATCCGACGGGATTCACATTCGGGATCTTCGGTAAGTGCTGCGCCGCCAAACATCCAGAGAAAATTAAAAAACTCCCGACAGAAATCCATCGGGAGATTAAATATTTACACATGGAAACATCCATTTGCATTTAATAACAACTAAAATACGATATATAAAGCGTGGATAATACCTGGCACCCAGAAAAAGATGCAGAGTATGATGTTGATCCAGAAATCCTTTTTTACACCTTTAACCAGATAGACTGCAAGCGGGGGTAATAAAATAGAGAGGATAAACAACAGAACCTTGTTTTTCTTCGCGGCCATATGGCACCTCCTTAATTGGGGATTGAAAATCGCCTTATTGAATAGAAATGTACATCACATTTTTTTCAAAGTCAAGACTGGGAATTTAAGAAACAACCAAAATTAAAAAAAAGCCCTCAACCAGATGAGAGGTCGAGGGCTTGAAATCTAATAAACTTATGGATTATTTTGGAAAATGAAACTTCAGCCCCACCTGAATACCGAAACCGCTTAAATTGACTTTACCTTCTTTGTGAGCGTCTGTTCCCAAAGGATAATTTGAATTCGGGCCAAATTCAACTTCTCCGGGTGTCATTTCCTGGCGTATAAGATAAACACCTTCATCATAATTTTTTTCAGTTGTTGTTCCGGTAGTGGAAACCCTCACTTCCTGACGCTGTTGTGTACCCATAAATCCAGAAATGGATGCGAGTCTCGCATCCAGTCGGATGTCAAATGAAATCCGTGAAGTGAGCTTTGTTTCAAGACCTAGCAGGCCCATTAAGCCAAACTTTGAGGCGACTAATTCAGAATTCTTTGTGACAGTAGTGGTTGAAAGGGAATGGCCATATGGATCACCAATTTCGAATTCATTAAATGTGATTGAGCTCAAATAATAGGCAATTCCAGCGCCTCCATAGAATATAAATTTTGATTTGGATACGATATCATAGGTTCCAATGACAGAGAATATTTTCGCATTCACAGCATGTTTTAGCTCATAGTCTTCAAGCAATGAAGAAAGATTGTTAGGGCCGGATTTGTATTCAAATTCAGGAGTCATGATGTATCCTATACCGAAGCCAACCTGAAAACGATTCATGCGAAACAAGACTTCCATATTTAATCCATATGTCATGTCAATGGATTTCATCTCGGGATTTACATTATCCGTGTAAGTCAAATTAAAACTGTTGACCATATCATTGAAATCTGAGTAACTGATTTTATGAGCCATTCCCGACACCTGAATACTCCATGAATCAATTTCTCTCGCACCCGCGTTGTTGAAAAAAAGAATCAGAGCAGATACTGTTAAAAGACATTTTGTTTTCATAGTGCACCCCGTTTTTATCTTTTGACCCAAATCCAGCGGAATCCGTTTACAAATATACTACACAGTGTGGATGAAATCCAAAAAAAGTTTCTCATTTTCAAAAATGAAAAGGCTCTAAGTTGTTTTGTATGGGTAGTACAAATTGACAAACATGAATTCGCCACGGATTTTCACGGAGGCACACTGATTTAAAAAGACGAGACGCTTATACTAAAATAATAAATTTCGAAACTGATGAACGATCTGACTATCAGTCAAGTCTCTTTCAATACGATATACAATTGGAGCTTATCTTTTAAATTGTGCTTTATTAATACTTCCAGTTCAATAATATATACTGAGAAACGGATCAG
>JABMRT010000259.1 GCA_013202295.1 Candidatus Zhuqueibacterota bacterium | reverse complement strand
CCCCAATGCAGACTTTATATTATTTGTCGGTGACCTCGTAAAAGAAAGTAATGAAGAATACTGGAGGGAATTTTTTTATGCCGGAGGTTGGATTTTCGGCATGATACCTAGTGTTCCTGCACCAGGTAACCATGAATACGATGAACATGTTTTTCAATCCCGCACTTTTTCAAAACATTGGAACCAGATTTTCACAATGCCACAAAACGGCCCTTCTGAAAAATTTAAAAACAGACTCTATTATATCGATTACCAGGGAGTGAGGTTTGTTTGCGTTGATTCTCCTGCATATGCGGATAACAGTGAAGATGATGAAACGATTCGGAGTTGGCTTGACAAAACATTGGCAGACAATCCTAAGCGCTGGGTGGTGGTTTTTACTCATTACCCGGTTTATTACTGTTGCCAGGGAAGGGATGAAAAACAATACCAGGATCCGGCCAAGGCCATTTTTGAGAATCATGGTGTGGATCTAGTCCTGCAAGGCCACGACCACACTTACTGCCGTGGTCAAAACCTTCCCAATGCAGATGCAAATTCCAAAAATCATCCCATGTATATTGTTTCCATTGCCGGGGGAAAAATGAATGGGCTGAACACCAGTTTCTGGAGTGATCGTTATGCATCCAATACCCAGCTTTATCAGAACATTTCCTTCAGCAGTGATACCATGAGTTTCCAAGCCTTTACAGTGGCAGGTGATTTATATGACGATTTTTTGATAGTTAAAAATAAAGACGGGATCAATCGAATAATTGAATCCCCCGAGATCAAGGGAATTGATCCGCGGGTTGAATTGCCGGAAGGGGAGGAGGAGAAGTACACGGATGAAGAGTTGATGAAATACCGGCAGAAGTTTCAAGATAAATGAATCAATAATTCCAATCTGATTCAGGGTTATTAATCACCGGGGAATCATAAGAATTACTTTATATTAAACATTAGACTAGTGTTTAATTGCATAAATAACCTATATTAAAGATTATTTATTATCTTTGGTGTATGAGAACAGCACCAAAGATAGAGGTCACGCCCCAAGACCTTAAAATATTGACCAGAAGGTCAAAGAGCCGAACAGAACCTAAACAAGCAATAGAGAGGGCTCAGATAATATTGCTTTGTTATGAAGGGAAATCTGTACAAGAAATAGCAAAAACTATGCATACCTACCCGAATAAGGTTATCGAATGGCGGAACCGTTACATGGCAGAGGGTATTAAAGGCTTACTGGACAAACCTCGTTCTGGAAAGCCGATAGAATATATTGGCCTGCGTGAAAAAGTTTTATCAAAATTGAGCTTACCTCCACCAAAAGGTTATGGTCGTTGGGACGCCCCATTGTTATCAAAAGAATTAAATTGTTCACCCGATGCAGTCTGGAGAATTTTAAAAAAAGATGAAATCAGTCTGGTCAGGCAACGATCATGGTGTATTAGTACAGACAAAGAATTTGTCCCTAAAGCAGCAGACATTATTGGGCTATATTTACATCCTCCACTCAATGCCATTGTAATATGTGTGGACGAAAAGCCGAGCATACAAGCTTTAGAGAGGAAAACCGGATATATCCAAACAAGTGATGGCAAAACACAACGTGCCTATCAAAGTACATATAAAAGAAATGGCACCTTAAACTTATTTGCTGCACTGGAGGTGGCAACAGGGAAAATAACAACCAAATCTACAAAATATAAGACCCGGGAAGATTTTATCGAATACATGGACGAAGTAGTTGGGGAATATCAAGAGGATCAGGAAATACATGTAATACTTGATAATTATTCGACCCATAAAAAAAATGAAATATGGTTATCAAACCATCCAAATGTACAGTTTCATTTTACACCAACATCAGCAAGTTGGTTAAACCAGGTAGAGATATGGTTTGGGATTTTCTCCAGAAAGTCATTAGTAGGTGCAAGTTTTAGAAGCACGGAAGAACTGAGAGAACAAATTGAAGCCTATGTGAATAATTACAACAAAGAGTGCAAGCCTTTTAAATGGAGGAAAAGAGAAGTAAGAGGGTCACAAATTAAGAATAATATAGAGAATTTACGCAATTAAACACTAGTTAAGGGTGGGCCGGGTTCAGGTAAGACGACAATTTCTATCCTAAAGGCTGCGCAAATTGTTGAACAAAACCTTCGTCCCGGCCAGAAAATTTTATTTCTGAGCTTCGCTCGTGCAACAGTTTCCAGAGTATTGGAGGCCATTGAGTACGAACAGATGATTCCGCCCAAGCAGAAGCGGCTTATTGATGTTGAGACCTACCATTCATT
>JABMRT010000258.1 GCA_013202295.1 Candidatus Zhuqueibacterota bacterium | reverse complement strand
TACAAATTTAAAGATCAATTGCTAACGGCTGTTGAACATTCAGTATTTTTTATCTTAAAACTATTTGATCTTCGTTATCGTTTTGTATAATCCCATTCTGCAACAGCCTGTTGAGGGGAGAAGCTCAACGAAGTTGAGCAGAGGGGTGTCAAACAAAAAAGGGCGCCCAGTTGGACGCCCTTTCATTATTAATAAATAAGGAAGGATTTTACCGCGTAATCCTAAGAATATCATTATAAACCACAAATAGCATCAGACCAATAAGTAGAAACATGAAGACCTGCTGCACAATCAGCTTCACCTTAAGAGGAAGTTCGCGGCGGGCGAGGCCTTCAACGCTCATAAACAATAGATGTCCGCCGTCAAGCACGGGGATGGGAAGCAGATTCAGAATACCCAGATTCAGGCTGAGCATGGCCATGAATGCCAGTAAATTTCCAAATCCGGAACGGGCGGTCTCTCCGGCCATTTTTGCAATTGCCACGGGACCGGCAAGCGACCGAATCGACTCTTTGCCTGTGATGAGCTTGCCGACAGTATCAAAGATGAGCTCTGCAAGATAACTGAGTTGCTGGCCAGCTCTGGAAAATGCCTCAAAAAATCCAACGGGACGGGTTAAAATCTCTGGACCAATTCCTATGAATCCCATTTCACGGATTTCTTCATCCTTGGCAATCTCTTCGGATTCTGGCTGGATCTGTAATGTGAAGGCGCTATCACCACGCATCACATTCAATGTCACAATACGGCCCGGCGCGTCATGGATGATTTCTGCCATCTGATCCCAACTTGCAATTTCAATATCATCAATGGAGGCAATGCGATCGCCCGGTAAAAGTCCCGCCATCTGAGCCGGTTTGCCATCCATCAAACTGCCAACCACAGGTTGAGTGGAGACTTCTCCGACTCCATACACAAAAACACCACCCAGAAAAATCAGATAGGCGAGCAACACATTCATGAGTGGACCGGCAAAAATCACTGAAAACCGGTTTATCCAGGGCTTTGATCGAAACTCCCAGGGCTGAGGCTCTTTCTCAAGCGCACTTTGGTCGAGACTTTCATCCACCATGCCGGTGATCTTCACATACCCGCCAAAGGGAATCGCGGAAAAACAGTAATCCGTGTCGCCCCATTTTTTACCAAAAAGCCGAGGCGGCATTCCCATGGAGAATCGTTCCACACGCATGCCGGAGAGCTTGGCCGCTAAAAAGTGACCCAGTTCATGCACAAATATGAGAACGCCAAGAACAAAAACGGTTGCGATGAGAGTCGTCATTATAGTATTTCACTTTCATATTTATTAAGGATGTCCTGTCGAACCTGATTGTCCGCAGTCAGAATGTCCTCCAGATTCGGGTTGTCGATTATACGGTGTGAGTTCAGCGCTTGTTCCACGATCTCGGAGATCTGATGGAATCTGATTTTCCCGGACAGGAACAGATTCACGGCCACTTCATCCGCAGCATTAAATATTGCGGGAGCCGTGCCGCCATCTTTTAAAGACTGGATCGCAAGGTTCAGACTGGCGAATTTTTTTCGGTCCGGCGGTTGAAAATCCATGGAGAAAGGTTGGGTGAAATCCTGGCTGCCCCACGGACTCTCCCACCGATCCGGCCCGGACAGGGCATAGGCGATGGGAACATGCATGTCTGGAGTACTAAGCTGTGCTTTGATGGATCCATCTACAAATTCGACCATGGAGTGAATGAACGATTGGGGATGAATGACCACATCGATTTGTTCAGGTTGAACATTAAAAAGCCATCTTGCTTCGATGATTTCAAGCCCCTTGTTCATCAGCGTGGCGGAGTCAATGGTGACCTTCTGCCCCATCACCCAGTTGGGGTGGGACAGCGCCTCTTCGATTGTGACTTCAGGGAATGTGCCGGCGTCGCGATTAAGAAAAGGTCCGCCTGATGCCGTGAGAATGATTCGCCGAATTTGTGAAGGATTTTCTCCTTGCAGGCATTGATAGAGCGCACTGTGCTCACTGTCAATCGGGACGATCCGGACTCCTTTTTCGGAGACTCGATTCATTACCAGCTCACCGGCCATAACCAGCACTTCCTTATTGGCCAGGGCGATATCCACATTCGAATCAATAGCAAGCAAGGTAGCTTCGAGTCCGACTGCACCTACCAGAGCATTCACAACCAGATCCACATCCGGGTTGGACGCGGCTTCAAGCAGGCCCAGCTTTCCAAATAGAATGTGGACATTATATTTTTGGAAAGTGGCTTGTATTTCGGATGGATCACAATCGCCTGTAATCACAACCTGTTTCGGCCGGAACTGCTCGGTTTGCTTTAAAAGCAGATCCACATTGTTGTGTGTCGTTAAACAGTGAATCTGAAAAGCGTCAGGATTGAGCGCCACAAAATCAAGTGTTTGTGTACCGATCGAACCGGTCGAACCCCATATAGAAATCATTTTCGCCAAATTATTCTCTTTATTAAATTCCTTAATCTGTTTTTGTCATTCCCACGAAAGTGGGAATCCAGGTGGTAGGGTGCTGGTGGATTCCCGCTTAAAAAATTGCGGGAATGACAAAGGACAGTACGGACTAATTATTAATTGTTTTCCAAAATCGAAAACTCGGATCTCAAATCCAGCATCATAGATTTCTCTTCTTCGGAGAGCTCCCCATTCTCCATCCGAATTCCCAACGCCTCTTCCATTCCCCATCGAATGGCTTCAACCCCCTCCTGAAATTTTGGGAGCCGACCTAAAAGAGATTGGACACATGCGGTTTTATCAGTTAGAATCTTGGCCATGCGTTCTCTTTTGGATGTATCTATATCCTTGAAATAAAATGGCAATTGTGCATGGGTCTCTCCGGTTAGGATGGAACCATGCTGCAATATACCGCATGAATATTTTCGTTGCGCGCTGCCGACCAGTTTTTTGCCTTCGACCACGACTTCATATTTTGCCGCCGCAGAGAAACAACTTGATGCCAACTCAGACTTGTAATGCGTGTGTAAATCCAAAGGGCGTTTTTCCATTTTTGCGGGAATGCCCAGTCTGTTTAGCCCCTGAACCAATCCCTGACTGATCATCTGATAGACCGATTCAGGCTTTTCCGTCCCCACCCATCTTTTGGGAAAAGCCACTGTATAGGTCCATTCTTCTGAATGAAAAACGGCCCGCCCGCCTGTGGGACGCCGGACCACATCAAGGCCTTCGCGCTTGCAGCAGGATAAATCCAGGATATCTGTGTTTTGATGATAACCGAGAGAGATACAATAAGGAGTCCATTGATAAAGTCGAAATGTGGGGCAACCAACGTGGTCGGCGTGAGTTGCAATCGCCTGATCCATTGCCATGTGTGTGGCGCCATTGGCGATCTGATCAGGCAGCCATCTCCAGCTCGCCTGCATGACTAACGGATAATTCCCCTCTCACTATGCTCAATAAAATCGAGCACGGTCTTGACTTCCGGCAAATCAGGCACTTCTGATCGGATGATCTCAAGCGCCTGGCTCTTATTTAACTTGGCACGATATAACAAGCGGTATAATTTGTATAAAGCTTTGATTGCCTCTTTTGAAAAACCCCGGCGCTTTAATCCAACCCGATTCAGACCCTTATAGGTCAAGGGTTCACCCGCAGCGAGAATATAGGGGGGGATATCCTGAACCACGCGATATGCGCCACCTACAAATGCATGTTGACCGATGGTGCAAAATTGATGGATTGGCACCATGCCCCCCACAATTACCCAGTCTTCAATGGTGACATGGCCGGCAAGCTGAACAGCATTGGCAAGAATTACATTATCCCCGATCAGGCAGTCATGGGCCACATGTGTATAGGCCATGAGAAAACTATTCTTTCCAATAGCCGATTTGCCCCTATGCTTTGTACCGCGATTCAAGTCACAGTACTCGCGGATAACGGTATTGTCTCCGATCTCAAGAGTGGTCTTCTCACCGCCAAATTTTAAATCCTGAGGCAGGGAGCCCACAACCGCGCCTTGATGGAACCGGCAGTTTTTGCCAATACGCGCTCCATCTGCGACGAGAACATGCGCGTCAATCTGAGTGCCGGATTCAATCACGACATCGCCTTCCACAATTGTAAACGGTCCGATTTTAACATCCTCGGCTAGCTCTGCTTTGGAATCAACAATGGCTGTGGAATGAATCTCTGGCAAACTTGTGCCCCTTTATAATAGAAATGGATGGGATGTCTCACCCTTCACATTTCGTCCTTTTATTATACAATTGGATGGATTATTTATCCACGATCGCTGCCATAAACTCGGCCTGACACACTACTTCTCCATCCACATACGATGTGCCCATCATTTTGCATGAGGTCGGACGGTATCGAAGCATTTCGATTTCCATAATCAACTGATCTCCGGGCAGAACGGGCTTGCGAAATTTCACCTTGTCAATGGCCATGAAGTAGGCCAC
>JABMRT010000257.1 GCA_013202295.1 Candidatus Zhuqueibacterota bacterium | reverse complement strand
TTTATTTCTATTATTAAACACATTACAAGATAATTAAGTTGACGTATAGTAATATGTTAGCTGTAATAAATTTTTAATTGCAAAGACTAAAATGAAACGATTACTAATTATATACTTGAGTTTATTAGCTATGCTAAATTCTGCTTGTGCGAATAACGATATGGACTACAATCCTTCAATCAAAACAACATACATAATTACTGTCAGAGCTCCTCAGTCAATATTGATGGCATCAGACACTAGATTAAATTATTTTCATGATATAAAAATAGATGGAGTTCTTCATCAAAAAATATCAGCAATTGCTGACTGCATTAGAAAAACATTTTATATATCAAGTGCCCAAATAGGGATAAACTTTGTTGGAATTGGATACTTTTCTGATCCCCAAGAAAATAATAACCACAAATATCCATTACAATACTTCATAAATAAATTGAATTGCAAAGATATCAGTGGAAACATTGAGAACAAATTTAATTTTGTATTTAACTATTTTACTTCATTAAGTGATTCTCGAAATACTGGCCAATACGTAAAAGGAGTTATGCTATATTATGCAAACGATTCATCATATGTGTGTTTATTTAATACATATGATAAAACTATGATTATAAATGAATTTCAAGTTGGACACTTTATAGATAGTGAGGGAAATAAAGATTCGTTCCCCCATTCGAGAGAAGATATAATTACAGAAATAAACAGTAGAATTAATAAAAAAAGCACTGAAAAACCATATTCTATTGGAGGGCCTATAGAAATATTGGAAATCTTTTCTGATGGTTCTCATAGTTATATTCAAAAAAATGAAAGAATATTTAATGGAACGAATCAAGAATTAATTAATTATTTTAATAGCGATATAAATAAGTTAAATGGAAAAATAATCAATCCGCCAGTTATTCAAAAGTATGATTTTATGAAATAAGTGCATTATAAAACAGCTAACAAGCATCTGCAGGGGATTTTTAACGCGTTCCATTAATTTCTAATTTAGAGAGGTTGGTCTAAATTCGATTTATCGGACAGTAGCTCTTGGCGCAAAACCCCTGAGACCATCGTTAGTAAAGATAAAATGGGAGGAGAAGAATGTTTAATTTAATCAGAAAAGCATTGGGTTTAAAGGATACAGCTGACAAACTACAAAGTGATACTGCTAATGAAATTAGAATTGAGATTGCTGCATGTGTGGTTCTAGTGGAGGTGGCTGAATCAGACTCAGAATGCACAGAGGATGAGATAGATCATGTGTTGGAGACCATGAAATCAACATTTAATTTGTCACGGGAACACGCAGAAGAAATGATTGAGTTAGCTAGGGATGCAAGAAATAAATCTGTGGATCTTTGGCAATTTACTAATCAAATAAATCAAAGTTTTAATCATTCAGAAAAAATTAAGCTTCTAGAAGCTGTGTGGCAGGTGATATATGCTGATGGTCGGATAGATAAACATGAGGACTATTTAGTCCATAAACTTGCCAGCCTCCTGAGGCTTCAACACAAGGAATTAATCGATGCAAAGATAAAAACTAAAAAAGACAAATCTGAGTAATACTTTGAGGATTCTCTTGATATTTGATATTCTTAATTAAAGGCAAACAGCAATAACGGCATCTAACAAATCACTGTAGTGGAAGGCGCTTGCGCGCCTCCACTGAGCTCTAGTGTTAGGCATACAACAAAAATAAAGGAGTACGAAATATGAAACGGATATGGATGACATTTTTTCTAAGTTTGGCATTCTTCTTTCTGCTTACTGGAGCGCAATGTGAAAAACCAGAGAATTCGTCAGCTCAGGATTTGCTTATCAAGAATGAGGTAGAAACTGCCGTCAGCATGCTTCAGGCAATCTTTATAAAGCATCAGCAAGGAGTAATGACCCTTGCGAATGCAGAAGAGCTTGGAGCTGACTTACTACGGGAACTTAAGTACGGGGCTGACGGATATTTTTGGGCAGATACAAAGGAAGGAGTCAATGTTGTTCTCTACGGCCGAAAAGATGTCGAGGGAAGGAATCGTTTTGAAGACAAAGATCAAAATGGCATTTTCTACGTTAAGGAATTCATAGCAAAAGGTAAAGCAGGTGGCGGCTATGTTGATTATGTATTTTCGAAAAAAGGACAGAATATCCCTCAACCTAAAAGATCATATGTGCTCCTATTTGAACCATTCGGATGGGTTGTAGGTAGCGGATACTATCGATGAAAACTACCAAGAACGAGAAGATAGTTCATATTTGAATATATTATATTAACTGGGGTATTCACTTCACTGGTGTTTACAAGCTATATGTTCCATATATTTAATAGGTTATAGTATTCCGCTTGCGAAGGTGTCCCTCACTTTCGCCTACTGTTTTTGCCAGGTCTATGATAATTGGATTCGGTGAGGTGAGGAACACCTCGCTGAGCTAAAATGGGAAACATCTTCATCCCAAGAAAAACGGCGCATGATTTGAGGTAAATACAGGTGGGGTATGGCGGAGGATCTTTTTTATCTCCGGATGAGCTTTGAACTCTTTGCCGAAAAAGTCACGAACCTCATTTCGATGCCATCCTTTCGGATGTTCAAAATCAAGATACAGCGCAAGATCTCCTTTATAAAACATTCGAGTATTCAGAGAGATTGCTTCCGGGCTGAAGCGGGGAAGATTGAATATTGCCGGACTGATCCACCGAATCAGATCACGATGCTTTAATATGTATTCTACAGTTATCCTCGCGTCATCCAACGATTCATACGGCGTACCGAACAGAAAATAGACATACGTACCGATTCCAGCATGGGTCAAGTTGGTTAATATCCTTGTCGCGTTTTCGAGGATGACGCCTTTGTTCATTTGACCCAATACATTTTGATTGCCGGATTCCAAACCGAGCTGCAGCATGCGGCATCCGGATTCATGCAAGGCATGACAGAAGTCAGGATCTTCCATATCCTTCTCAAAGCGAACATGACCATACCACGAAACATTCAAAGGATGGTCCACAAAATAACGCAATGTGGTCGGGGGTATGGCATTGTCAATCAGATGGATCAGCACGGGATTATTTCCATTGATACTTGCCTCCAGATCTTTTCCAACCTGTTCCGGAGGGATGGATTTGTACGGTTGATTCTCATGTGTTTCCGGACAGAACCGACATTTTTTCCAGTAGCATCCCGAACTGGTTGAATAAGGCAGGACAAATCCTGGCGAGAGATATTGATCCAGAGAAAAATCCGAGAAATCCGAAATGCCCGACCGATCCGGTTTCATCGTTTTATTGAACAGGTTTAGTAAATAATCCTCACCAGGTCCTCTGACACAATCCACTTCCAAATCCTTAAAAGGATTTTCCCATTCCGGATTGCTCATCCAAGATGAAACGAGTCCGCCGCCCAGAATGATCTTTTTATCCGGGAAATGTAGGCGTAGCATTCCAATCAAAGCGAATGCGCAAAGTGCCTGCGAGAGATAGACAATCGACAATCCAATGGTTTTGGGATTGAGGTAAGCGATTTTTGGAATCAGGATATCCCGATAATAGGTGAAGAAGGGATTGTTTTCGGGATGCGTGCTCTGATCAATCAGATCCTGACTTCGAACAGGGGAACAGGATTGGTGATTGATATCCGATAGAGAGAGGCGCCATCCACGCATTTTTCCCGCATCGGAAAGGACTCGATTGATTTCACGGATGGATTTGGTGTATCGATTGATTGAGGCAAAGGCGGTTCCGTTTCGGAGATATTCCAGATTTTGTTCTGGAGTAGCTGAGGCTCGCCTGGGTATATTATCCGCTGATGTGAGCAGGAAGAGCAATCCCTCCAGATTGGCATCGATGGATGTGCAGGTCACTCCATGATCAGTGAGACAATGTTGCAATCGGGGTATGCCCGTGGGCGGTTGGCCAGGTTTGGTGACGGGAGGATGTATGAGGAGAAGCTGTGACATGCTATTTCCTTAGATCAATCTTGGTAAATGAAGAATAATTTATTGATATTCAAGACCATTTCAAAACGGGAAACCATTTCTTTTGGATCCAGGCCTG
This sequence comes from Candidatus Zhuqueibacterota bacterium, assembly GCA_013202295.1. Classification (GTDB taxonomy): domain Bacteria; phylum Zhuqueibacterota; class QNDG01; order QNDG01; family JABMRT01; genus JABMRT01. Next base: position 16,878 of record JABMRT010000257.1, on the reverse strand, counting down.
TACTTCACTAAGTATAGTTTCTTAAAAAACGTTCCGAAAGGTGGGGATGTACTATTTTATTTGTTGACACCCCTCTTCCAGCTTCGATGGGTTTCCTACCACAGGCACTTTACCCAAGGGCACTTCCTTTGGTCGCCTTCACTCGCACTTTAAGTGCTCGTTCCGGTCGCCTCGAGGGGAGACAAATAAGTCCTCCCTTGAGGGAGGATTTATGTGGGTGTCCCAACACACCCATCCCACAAACCACTTGCATTTTCAAGTTCTGTGGCTATATTAATGACAGATTCTCGTCTTTTGCGCGACATTTCCATATTTCAATCGTGAAGACTGTGATTCCGGATACACACACCCGATGCCGCAGAAGATGGTGTGAAAGAGAAGATTAAGGGAATGAACTCAAGGATTGAACAACTTCAGGAAGAGATACGACGGTTAAAAGCGCAAAAAGCCGATCTGGAGGCCAAGTTACCGATTCATTCCGTCAGGCCTCATCAGCTCATGGCCATTGAAGAACTGGAAGATGAAATCGACCGGAAAAGTGAGGAACTGCACGCTTTAGAAAAAAGTGCCGGAAACACTTCGATGATCAATGATGACTGAACTGGTACTGTCGTACTTAAATGGACTTGCCCGAGATAAAAGGATGTCCCATAGCTCGCCCCACACAAAAACACTTGCATTTTTAAACCCGTGACCAAGATCGCGCTCAAAGACCACGATCAGTGGATCGAGAAGCTGGGGCTGGCTGTGGTGGCGTGATTCAAAGGCCTGTCATTCCGGTTTTCTTTTCAGCCGGAATCCACCCTAATACCACTACGCTCTGGATTCCCGTTTTCACGGGAATGACATAGTTCCATTTTACATATCCATTTTTACTTTCCTTTATCTAAGTAATTAATATTTTTATTGCACTGTGAACTGAATCATTGTATATTTAACCTTATTCAGTGTAAATATTGGTTTACAGTTTCAAATCATATGAAGAAAACTCTAAGCGTACTCTTTCTTAGTTCCTGCCTATTCCTGCTGTCCTGTGATTCCGATCAGAAAAGCGATTCATTGGTTTCAATTCGACCAGAACATACCTTTCACATGGTGCAAACCACGGCCATTGAATCACTCGATCCCATGCGCATATTGTTTCAGTCTGACTGGCAAATTGCCTCCATGATTTACGAGGGGCTGGTGGGATATGGAGAGAATTCCGCTGAAATCGTACCTCTTTTAGCCGATCGATGGGAAGTGCTTGAGGGTGGGCTTCGATATATATTTCATTTGCGGTCGAATGTGATTTTTCATGATGATCCCTGTTTTCCAGACGGTAAAGGGAGAAGCATGACTGTAAATGATATCTCATACACCTTCCACCGTCTGAATGAAAAGAAAGCAGATTGCCCGAACGCTTATTTGTTGGAAGGAAAGATCAAGCAGGTTCGAGTGCTGGATGGCAGCCGAGTAGAATTCAGTCTGACACAGCCCTATGCCACGTTCTTAAAAATCCTTGCCACGCCCACGACCTATATCATTCCTCAGGAAGCTGTGGCTTATTACGGCGAGAATTTTCCGAATCATCCCGTAGGGACGGGACCGTTCAAACTGATTCGGTGGAAGCCGTTTCTAGAGATCCTTCTGGCCAGACATCCAGGCTATTGGAGAAAGGATACCAAAGGTGGAACGCTGCCAAAGTTGGATGCGATAAGAATCAATCTTGAATCGAATCGCGAAATGGAATTCAATGATTTTATGAGGGGCGAGAATCTGCTCTATCGCGCTGAAACCGTTGAATCCCGTGAACTCCTGGATAATCTTTTTAATCCTGAGGCGTATCATGTGCTTAAAGCGCCTTTCGGTCTGACCTCCCGTTTCTTCGGATTTTCATTGGACAAGAACACGCCCTTTGCACAGAATGCAGAATTGCGTCGCGCACTGGCATGCGCGTTTAACCGTGCTGAAATATATGAAACCAATGCTCCAAGCTATTGTGTGATCTCACAAAGTATGGTTCCGCTTGGCTTGCTCGAAGACTCAGATTTGAACTGGTATGAATCAGATATTCCCAAAGCACAGAAAGCGGCCAGATCCTTTTCAGATTTAGTAAATGCCCATACCGTGACTTTGGCCACCAATATTGAATCCCCTGAAATTCAGGGTCTGATCAAAGCGCTTGAAATACTCTCTATTCCATATACTATCCAATTGCAGAAAGCGCAGTATTTTCCTGAGATAATCAATGAACGCCCGGACCTGTTCCGCGTGGCGTATCTGCCCAGCATTCCCGATCCTGAAGATTATTACGCATTTTTCTATTCTGGAAGCGCATCTGATGTGAATCTGACCGGATATCATAATCCTGAATTTGATTCTCTCTTTACATCCAGCCGGATTGAGCTGAATCCAGTCCAACGCAATGCATTGTTCCTTGAGATGGAATCCATCATAAAAAGAGATGCGCCTGTCTTGTTGATCAGCCATTCTAATCCGAGTTTGTACTTAACCCCAAAATCGGTGCGGGGATTAAAAATGCGATTTCTTCTGCTTGATTTTAGTGAAGTGATTTTGAAACGGAGTGATGAACCTGGGAATTAGCCTGTCAAAAAAGTTCGGTCTGAGCGGTGTCGGATACACGCTCATCGTGATTGTCAGCCTGTTGGCATTTCATCTCGTGTCAGGACGCAATACGATCAGGCAGCATGCGCGTCGAGAAGTGAGCGCATTGGTGTATTATCTGTCCGAGCAATATGAATCAGAGCTTTCAGGCACGGATTCAGAACTTCAGGGACTGCAATCCCGGATCGAAATCGGCTTGCTTCTCAGTTCCAATCCCACAGATGAAGAGGGTGTCTTGACTCCTTTAAAGAATTTCATTTTAGCATTTCCTCAGAAATATGCGGATGTGACGCTCGAACATCCTGCGTTTAAATCGTCTTTTCGTGTGCGTCCTGTGACTGATTTTGGCGAGATGGATGCAGCAGTGGAACGGAAACCGGCGCGTCCTTCCTCCTTAAACCGAGACGGATTTCAGGTGTTCGGCCCAGAAATTGGCGCATTCGGCCCAGTGCTTCGAATCACCCGTCAGAACACAGGCAGTACACTCACGGCCAGGCTTCACTTGCAAGCACTGCTTGATCAGATCACTGCTCGGGCCATGCTCAGTGAGGATATCCGTGTCTTTTTTATGGATTCTTCCCAGTTGATTGTTCATTCTTCTGATCCACTCCATTTAAATCGACCGATTCAGAGTGCGATTCCTGTAAATTTGATCCAAATACTACAAAGCGCTTCGCGCCGGCCCCAGGTCTGTAATGAAGACGGCCGTGTTTGTGCTGTCATGCAACTGACCCGTTCTGATCTAGTTCTTCTTGTCGAGCGGGATATGCATACTGAATTTGCCGGCTGGCACAGCTCTCTTCTGCGTATGGCTGTGTTCTCATTCCTGATATTTGTGGTTGCGTTTTTTCTGATATTTGGTTTGGTCCGCCGATTCTCACGGTCATTGAATGAGGTTACACATGTTGCTGTGGATGTGGCTGACGGGGATTTCTCTCGAAAACTGATCGTCCGCCGAAATGATGAATTGGGTGTGCTTTTCCAGGCTTTCAATGAGATGACCGATAAACTGAAATCCAGTTATGAAAATTTAAAACAGGTAAATAGGGAGTTGGAAGCGAAGATCCTTGAACTCACGGAAATGCGCCGCGAGCTTACTCAGAAACAGAGACTGGCACTGGTGGGTGAAGCAATTTCAAAAATCTCTCATGAAATACAGAATAAAATCGGAGGGGTCAGCCTCTGGGTTCAGAATCTTGAGCGAAGTGTAGACGCCAGTTCACCTGCTCATACCTCCCTGATTGAACTGAAAAAGGCCATGCGCTCTTTCATGGACATGCTTGTTAACTTCAAGCGATTTTACCGAGCGCCCCCTTTGAACAAAATCTCCATCCCATGCAAGGATCTTGTGAACCAGAGTGTTGCCCGAATTCAATCAGATTTGGATTCAAAGCAGATAAAATGCATTCTCGATTTGCAGGATTCCATATCAATCCAAATTGATCCGGATCAGATGATAGACGCACTGGTCAACCTGCTTCTCAACGCGGTGTATTATACACCTGAGAAAGGGAAAATCCGAATCAGTTTATCCATGACAGATAATGAATGTCATCTCTCCATCATGGATCAGGGGCCGGGAATTCTGATAGAATCAATGAACCAATTGTTCCAGCCGTTTTATACGACAAAGGCCAGCGGCAGCGGACTGGGATTGGCAATCACCCAGAATATAGTTCAAGCGCATGCGGGACGTATTGACGCATATAATCTAAAAAATGGCGGTGTCTGTTTTCGGGTGATAATGCCCCTTAAATCCGATAAATAATGAGGGTATTCCATGCGAGTGCTTGTAATAGATGATGACAACTCTACCCGCAAGGGTATAGAGGTTTTTCTTCAATCGGAGGGCCATACGGTAACTGGCGCGATCAATGGCAGGGAGGCATTGGAACATTTGGCCCAATCTTCCTATGATCTCGTCATCTCTGATGTGCGTATGCCAGAGATGGATGGATTGTCCTTTCTTGCGGCTATGAAACCCGTGCATCCTGATCTGTCTGTTCTGATGATGACCGCATACGCTACAGTAGAGGAAGCAGTGAAAGCGCTGCAAAAGGGTGCTAGCGATTATTTGACCAAACCGCTAAATCTGGATGAGCTGGCGTTTAAAATGCACAAATTATCGGATCATCTGCATCTGGTTCGGGAGAACCGAAGTTTGAAAGATCGGCTCAAACAGTTGGAGTTTCCCCGGATCATTGGAGGCAGCCCTGCGATTTCCGAAGTCAAACAAGCGATTCATCGCCTTTCAGAAGATCCGGATGTGCCGGTTATCATTATCGGTGAGAGTGGTACGGGCAAGGAGTTGGTCGCACGTACCGTACATGATGAGAGTCAACGTGCGGATCACCCATTTATCGCTGTGAATTGCGCCGCGTTTCAGGATTCGCTTCTGGAAAGTGAGTTGTTCGGTCATAAGAAGGGTGCATTTACAGGCGCACATCAGGATAAAAAAGGATATTTTGCCGCAGCCAGCAAAGGCACGCTCTTTCTGGATGAGGTCAGTGAAATGAGTCCCCAGATGCAGTCCAAGTTGCTGCGTGTGCTGCAGGAACAGGTGATTCAACCCGTAGGCGACGTCAATCCCATCTCCGTGGATGTGCGGATGATTGGCGCGTCCAATCAGGATTTGCATCAGCTTGTTCAGGAGGGCAAGTTCCGCGAGGATCTGTTTTACAGAATGAATGTGATTGAGATTCGGGTTCCGCCGCTTCGAGATCGGGTGGAAGATATTCCCATCCTGATTCAGCATTTTCTGGACAAGTATCGTCCTGACGGACAGAAATTTGAGTTATCCGCGTCTGTTATAAACCGTTTTGAATGGTATGCATGGCCGGGAAATATCCGTGAATTGGAAAATCTTGTCCGGAGATTACTTACCATATGCCAATCCGGTGTGGTTCAGGAATCCGACCTGCCGGAAAGACTTCAGAATATCCAGAAAACTTCTTCTGAACCTTCCTTGCAGAATCCGGATTACAAGCAGGCGTTTGCCTCCTCCGTGCAGAATTTTGAGAAGCGGTTTTTTGAACATTTTCTGAAACTCAATCAGAGTAATATTTCCAAAACTGCGGAAATGACAGGAATTTCCAGGGTGTCTTTGCATCAGAAGATTAAAAAATATAAGCTTTAAAAGGAAGGAATCTGGAGTCCTGCGACAGAAAACAGGAAATGGGGAAGGGTGAAAGGGGAATGGGGAAAGAAAAATTAAGAATATGTAAATTTGTGTTTACAGTATTAACAACTGTTAACAATCCACCAAGTCACATAAAAACAAACCATTAACTCGTTAAGTCCAATTTCCATTCATGGAACTGTAAAGGAGTGTGAACAATTCTGATAATTTTAATTATCAATCAACTGCTACTCTAAACCACGTAAAAACAAAAGCTAAACTATCATGAAATAAGTTTGGCACTCCATTTGTCTGTCTATATGTATTCATTAAGAAAGATGATATCCCAGTTGGATGGAAAAATGACCCAGTCTGTAAAACAAATCCTGATTATCGAACCTGAAGCCATTCAGAGATATGGACTCGCTGTAGCGCTCTCAAGATCGGATCGGGAAATTTTCGAGGTATCGAATCCCTCGGAAGGTTTGGATATACTCCAAAAGAATCAGATTGATGTTGTGTTTACGGAAATTCGTTTTTCTGCAGAAGATGGCATCTCCGCCATGACACGGCTGATTAAACTGATTGATCCGAAGCGCATCGTTGTGATTAGCGCGTCATTGGATGATGCGCTGTGCCTCCAAATTCACGAACTGGGCATCCGTCTGATCATTGAAAAACCTGTAGATGAAAAACAAATCGAAACAATCCATGAAATCGTAACCCTTTCAAAGGAGGAAAGAAGATGAATCTGAGAAAACGGAGACAAACTGTTTTATGGTGGATTGCCATTGTAATCGGCTGTATGATGCTGTCGCAAGTCGCAATGGCTGATTCCAGCAAACTGATTGAAGCCGGTAAATCCATGATGACACATTGTGAAGCACAGAATATTGAAGTCCCTGTTAATTTTAAAGCTGCTTTGACTCGTTTTGAATCGTTTAATGAATCCAAAAGTGATGAATCCCGCATGTTCATTCAGCCGAAGCAAACCGCTTCCATGGCATTTGTTTCTGAAATTATTGAAATGGAATGGAACGGATCTATCTGGGTCAATGTCTCCAAAGAAACTGACACAATGAATGACAGCATGACTGAGATGCAATCCGCAGTGATTCAAGTTTGGGATGGCAGTGGTTGGGTAAATTCTGACCGGGTTCTTTTCACAAACAATGCCCAGGGAGATATCACCTCCATGGCAATGGATATATGGCAAAACGGGGCATGGGTACCTCAGATGTTGATGACCTACACCTTTGATGGCAGCGGGAATCTGATCGAAGATATTATGCAAATGGATATGTATTATTCTGGCGTATTGGAAAATTTATTCAGATCAGTTTATACATATTCTGGTAATCAATTGACCAAACAGGAAAATTATATGTGGTATAGCTCCTGGCAAAAAACGTCAGAAACCGATTTTACCTATAATGGTCAGGGGCAACTGGTCGAGGAAGTTGATTATATGGATCTGGGTGCCTATATTTTTTGGACCAATAAGCTCTTATACACCTATCATGCCAATGGCCGAATTGAGACTGAGACCCATCAATCCTATGATATATACACTTCAAGCTGGGTAAATGATGATAAATATACATACACTTATAATGGAAGTCAGCAAAGAACATCGACTCTGGAACAAACGTGGAACGGATCTGTATGGGTAAATGTATATCTGAACTCTGTCACTTATGGTGGGCCAAACGGAATGGCCACTGAAGATTTAGATCAGATGTGGAATGGATCAGCTTGGGAAAATGTTGATCGAAGCACATACGGATATGATAGCAATGGTAATGAAACAACATGGCTGGACGAAGCATGGAATGAGACGGGGGCGTCTTGGGAAAATGAAGAACGAGGAACCACTGTGTATAATAGCAGTGACTTTCCAACACTTACAATTATCCAGACCTGGGTTGGTGGTGCCTGGGTGAATGAAACCCGACTGGAGTACACTTATTCGGGCGGCACGGCTGTGGAGGATTTACCGATTAACCTGCCTGAATCGTTTAGTATGACGAATTATCCGAATCCGTTTAATCCGACTACAACGATTCAGTTTGCATTACCGGTGGATGATCAGGTTTCTGTCACAATTTATGATGCGATGGGACGGATGGTGAGGACATTGATTCATAGCGAGTCTATCACTGCTGGTACATACGAAGTTCAATGGAATGGCATGAATGCGTCATCGCAGCCGGTGGCTTCGGGTGTGTATTTCTATTCCATTCAGGGAGTACAATTCAATCAAACCAATCGATGCCTGCTCCTGAAATAAACCTGTCTCCCTTTCTCCAAGGAAAAGTCCCTCGTCAGTTGGTTCTGGCGAGGGACTTTATATATCCGTTAAATCCAATAGAATTATAAATTGAATGTTCCAGGCAAATCATCCAAATACTTTTGCAGCTCCTGTTTCATCTCGTCCAGTTTGTTTTTGTATTTTTCATCCCTCGCAAGATTGACCATTTCATCCGGATCGGCACTCAAATCATATAGCTGATCAGGATCGAAATAGCCCGGCTTTTTCCCGTATGTTTCGTTCTCGGCTTGTCCGCCACCCGGGATCGCCTCAAGATGACTGAACGGTTTTTTGGGATCATAATTTACGATCATCATGTTCCTGAATCTACGGGTGTCATTGTATGCATCAAGAACTTTAGTTCTCTCTTCCACTGTCATGTTTTTTGCGTATTCAGGATATCGTACGGCATAGTATTTAAAATTGTCCTTCATCACAGCTCGGGCATATCCCAGTTCAAAGAAAATGGTCTCCTGGGATTCGGTTGTTTTCCCATCCAGAACCGGCTTAAAACTGTTTCCATCAAATTTGTCATTGAAGTACTTTGATCCGGCAAATTCAAGGATGGTTGGAGCAAAGTCGATATTGGTTACCCTTGTGTCGGAAACAGGGCCGCAATTAAATCCATCTTTTTTCCAGATAATGCTTGGATTATGGGTGCCTCCCTGATACAGGGTACCCTTGGCTTTCTGGCCATGATCATTAAAGAAGAAAATGATTGTGTTTTCCATCAATTGATGTTCCTCAAGTTTGTCAATTAACGCTCCCAAGGCATCATCAAGCCACAATACATTTTCTTTGTTTTTCCCAGCCAATCCCGCTTCTTCAATTCGTTCTGGAATGGTATCGCGTTTTGACGCGATTTCTGGCGGTTCAGCAAGAACTCCCCTGGCTGTGATTCTCGGGTCTGCTTTCCATGATCGTTCAGGATCACCAGGTTGATGCGGTATTGTTGTAGCGAAGTAAAGGAAGAAGGGATGATCCTTGTTTTGATCTATAAAATCTATCCCCGCCTGAGTAATCCAATCCGTATTTTGCACCGCGAGTTCTTTCAGTCCGATAAAGTTGGGATTGTTGTGGTAAATCGCTCCCGCATAATCGAAGCCACACTGTTTTATTCCGGTTTCTACTTTGTTGTAATTTTCCTCTACTTTTTCTTTGATGTCAGGCGCTTTCGGATCTGAATTAAAATCAGGAAAGAAATGCAGATCCTTGACATCAATTACATGGTTTTTTCCTACCATCCCTGTTTTATATCCAAGATCTTTCAAATAATGGGGGAGAATTTTATCGCCTTCAGAGATGAATGAATTCCACTTGATAACGGTCTGGTTCTCTTCTCGGTGTGTATCATTTAAGAATGCTTCATTTCTGGCGCGGCTTGCATAATTGCCTGTCATGCAATTGTATCGACTCGGCGTGCACACCGGAGAGACGACATACTGATTCATCATGATGGTGCCTTCTCTGGCCAAACGATCAATGTTGGGTGTGAGGTTTTTCCCTTTGCCTTCAGGAAGACAATTGAACATCTCGGGGTACATATCATCCGCGATGAAAAAGATGATATTCGGTTTTTGATGTGTGGTCTGACATCCGGGGATTGAACTCAATGCAGACAGAGCCAATGTTGCGGCTCCAGTGTCTTTAATAAATTGACGCCGGGTAACTTTTTTTGACATCATGCTGGACTCCATTTTAAACATGCATTTTCATTAAATCATATTGCCGTGATCAGAATATCAATTTTAGATTGTAATAAAAATAATGAGAAAGATCCATTGTTGCCATAAGAAACATGGAATCATAGAACAAATATAATTTACTTATTTAGATAACGATCCGCAAAATCCAAATATCTTTCCCAGTCATAATCGGTTACATCATGTTTGCCAGCACGGATGTGGTATCCGATATCTTTCATGATGGGTTGATGGATTCCGGGCATCTCAGTCGCATTTAAACCATCTTTTCCGAGTAGCTGATAGACGGGGCTTGCGTATTTGGCTGAGAGAAACTCTCCGCGCGGATCGGCCCATTTATCCTCAGCAGCGCTTGCCACGTAAACCGGACGCGGTGCAATCAAAGCAATCAGCATATGTTGATCCACAGGCAATGCAGCTTCATTGTCATTGTAGTTTAAAAATTTATCATTAAACCAGTGCGGGAAATATCCATTGATAATACTAACAGTTTCTCCGAATCGTCTTCTGGAGAGAGCCGCTCCTCCACAGCCTGAGTTGTTCGATATGACAACGGCGAACCGTTGATCCATCGCACCCGCCCATAATGCTGTCTTGCCGAGGCGCGAGTGGCCCATGACTGCGATATGTTTCGGATCAATGTCTTCATCCATTTCAAAATAATCCATCGCGCGGCTCAATCCCCATGACCACGCGGCTATTGAGCCCCACTCATCTGCTTCTGGTTTTGTCTGTCCAGGTTTATAAAATAATGGATGAACGCCATTCTGAAATCCATCATCAAAATCTGGATCGATGTCACCATAATAAATAGTAGCCAGCCCGTAACCCCGTTCCAGAATGTGCTCAACTGGCCAGCGCCTCTGTGCTGTCCCACGGGATGCTTTGGTTGCACGGTTGTCCACAACGCCGATTTCTTCATTATTTCGCACCCATTGCTGCGATAAAGTTATTGCAGGATCTGGATGTATTGTGTGATTACCGTTAAAGTTCAGTCCAATAAAGAGAGGGCAGGGGGATTTGCTCTCATTCGGTAGATAGAGGAGAAGGTCCATCTTGGGTCCGTTTTTATCCTCTCCGATATATATCGTGACTTGTTTGCGTGTGGCTGATCCGTCCAGTGCTGTATGATCCATCGAAGTTAATTCTGATTGCAAATTCTCAGGTTTGGCGGGTGCTTTGCCATAGACATGTTCTTCGAATAATTGCAGGATGTAAGGCCGCTGCGTCTTGATCCATACTTCAGGATCTGTGATTCGTTGTCCGTCCTGCAGAACCAAAGGATCTGGTAATTCATAATCCGGCACTTTGGATTCATCGTAATTGAATTCTTCAGGTTGTGCGATAGCCGGTGCGGTCGTGAAGAACAGTATTAGTACTATTAATGCGCATCTCAAGCTGTAATTTCTTAATGCCATAGGATGATCCTATTGGTTAATTATTGTTGTTAAAGAAAGCAGAAATCCCCGTTAGCAAAATCTAACAGGGGATTTCGTTATAAGAATTAACTCTCCAACGCTCTTATTGCACAGATGCTTCATTATTAAAATACATTCTAATACCGATATTGGCTATGAAACCACCGATATTCAATTTAATCTCCGGATCATCTCCTTCGCCTTCAAACAGTTCGTCACCTTCGTACTTGGTAAACGAGTACATGGCAGAAGCGACAAATGACATGTTCTTTTTTGATTGTAGTGGTTTCTCAATACCAGCACCGATCACCAGCCCATTGGTTTTATCTTCACCATCTACATCAAGTAGTGTGCCGACAGAATCATACCAATCGCTCTCCATTGACATGATATGTTTCAACTCGGCTTTCATTGAAACGAACTCCATTCCCCCGATCAAGAAGAATTCCTTTCCCGGTGTGAGGTGATATTGCAGCAGAATCTGCATGGCGCGCTGTGTGTATTCGCTCTCTGCGTCTGCCGACAATGTTACATCACTTACAGTTCCCTGTCCGGAGGCGCTTTCTGACTGGTCTGCTTTTTTGTTCATGTACATGCTGTAAGTACCCAGAATGGCCATTTGGGGAGACACTCTGTATCCGACAACTGGTTTGATACCATATAGTAACTTGTTTCCCCAGCCCATTCCAGTTGGTTGCCATGTCACTGATAAAGAGGTATTTGATGATTCAACTTCCCAGGAAAACAGGTCATCTGAAAGTGAAAAATCTTCATCTTCAACTTCACCTTTGCCATTAACCATCATGGCAGTCGCGCTTCCACCCAGAAAGAATCCTTTATCTGGAATTTGAGAGAACCCCATGGAAGCGATACTGATGATCAACACCGCTAAAAGAATCCCTAAAAATCGTTTCATTTTCTCCTCCATCATGGTTTTAGATGCTTTTGATAGAATGGATTGAAACAATATATGATGCCTTTTATAAACCTCCCTTCTGCCTGAGATCAATCTCTTTCAAGCGGTTTTTAGATAGTAAATAGTTCAATTTTCAATGTCTATTAAAAGTACATATAATCAAGGGAACTTAAAATCATTATGCTGAATGAAGAAATCAATACCCAATGCCTCCGGATGAGCGGCCAGACCGAATACCATCGTGGACCAGTCCACACCCGCGGCGCCATCCGCGGTCCAGTCGGGACGGGTAATGCTGAAGCGCCATAGCACCTGATCATCCGAGCCGGGCAAATCATATCTCCCCAGACCGGAGTTCCACAAATTCTCTAAATCATCTAAACCTTCTGGATAAATGGGGAGGAATCCAGCTAGAATTTGGGGCGAACATGTTTTATACGGATTGGCGTCAAAGCTGTCCGCATGGTATCCATTTACAGCAGGACCTGCGCCAGTACCCCAAACATAATCCGGTTGGGTAGTATTCAGCTCCCACCATTTCAGGTCGCCGTCTTTCGCGTTGCTCAGATATTCAATATAGTCAGAACTTGTTGTGAAGGGGTGACAAAGATAGTAGGGGAACTGGATTACAAAATTGGAGAGGAAGTGGTTCCCATCAGTGATACATTCAAAACCCTCATAGGTTTTCTTTGGCAGATTAGCCGGATCGGCGTAATGGGCGCTCCAGAGTGCTGTAGCTCGTGTGTTGTCCCTAATATCATTTTTGGCAAGCCAGGCAGTGATCATGTATTCATTAAAAGGTTTGGCGGGCAGGCTGCCATTGCCTGCTTCATCAAAGACCATCCAGATTTCTCCGGTCTGGATACTGCCGATGCAATCTGACCAGGTAATGGAGAGATAGAGCGAGTCCGCCAGACTGGCAATCTCTGAATTCCCGGAAAAATAGGATTTACAAAACAGCACGCCAGCAAGAAGTATCCCGGAATCAATACTGGAGTATTCGCTGTTCCAGGCGCGTTCGCCGGTGTTCATGTCGATCCAGTGACGGAAGAAACCGTTCACCGGATTTCGAGCCGGATCGAATCCTGTAACCAGTCCAGAAAATGCTCGAATAGTCTGCAGCGCTTTGGTCTCCGCGCTGGTATCGTATCCGGCTTCATCCGCCACACAAAGCGCAACCAGGCCCATGCCGACCGCAGCCACGGAGCAGGGTACAGGATTGCCGTCGAATTTGACTGCATCCGCGTACACGCCAATCCCGTTCCGCATGAGATCGTATGCTTCCAGAGCAGTTCTGAGCTGTTCGGCAATGAATTCGTTTTGAATCGGCGGTCCTGTGGGTTCCGGCTCATTAGTGGATTTCTTTTTGCATCCTGAGCAAAGGATGCTAATGCTGAGTATTAGCAGAATGATTTTTGTTTTCATCATGTATCCCTTTATGTATTCAATCGGGGCAAATTCCCCTGAGTGACTACTTAATCAATATCTTGTTCGATTTTGTATTTCCTATTATAAATATTCTTTATCCTGACGCAAAGTATTGAACCAAGATAATAATTATTGTGTTAGGTTCGAACTTAGTTGCAGTTTTAGAATTTGTAGTTTTTCAGGATTCGCCTTTAGCTGTTCCCAGGACCAGAATATCACACCAGAGGAAGGCGGTTTTAATGCTTCGATGACAGATTGTTTAAATTCCTCTAGGGTAACTGGTTCATTTAAATAAGCTTTATTCACCTGGATGCTGGGAACAATTCTGCATTCTGTCTGATTGGCAATATCCTGAACCACTGAATGAATCCATGCCGGTTTTCTTTTTACCATATGGGCATAAGTCATGGGGGACAGGATGTCGACTGCAGCAGAAATTTGTGAAAAATCCTGGCCGGCAACATTTTTAATTGCATTGTCGAAATCGTTTTGGCGCCAGGGAACGGCATGCACATTTATCTTGATTTCAGGCTTGATATTTTTTGCCTCTACTGTGATTTCCTTTATCATACTTGTAACGAGATCACATTTCCATGCTGTCCACACTTGCAAATAATTATTCGTTAGCCATTCTGCAATTTCAGACTCATTTTGCAAAGAATCCGGAATTGAAATATTCATATCCTTTTTGAATTGGTTTAAACAATGAAAATCCAGGCATGTTTTTGGGATTGAATCTGGATCTCTGTCTGGATAGACCTTTTCCCAGAACACAAAATGGCGTATGAAATCAAGGCTTAAGCCATCCGGATCAAGCGCGACAATAAGTCTTTTGATATGTTCAATTTCTCTTTTTCGGTAATCTTCTCTGGAAGGACAAACAAACTCCACCCATTCTTCCTTTGCTTTTTCACCTTTGTTTGTGATCGCATACAAATCAGGAGATATCAGCAAAGTATCAGGATTAAAAAAAATGGGTAAGATCACGAATGTTTCTATATTGTTCTTTTTTGCGAGGGATCTGAATTCCTTTTGAGAAAGTAAGGAGACACTTGAAAACACGGTATTAATTCCCAGATTATTCCATTCATCATACAAATCTGAGAAATTTTCATCTGTATTATAAATTTTTACTCCAATGATCCGATTATTTTGCTTATCGTTCACCGCTTGCCGAGAACAACCAGCCCATACGGCAATGAATACAAGGATAAACAATAAAGTCAGATTATTTAAATTGAATTTATTATTAAGCATTTCATTAATCTCCATGCACAAGGACAATTATCTATTGAGGAGTCAGGCTCAATTGATCCGTATGTTTTTATTCCAATTCAGGAAATATATCCCTTAATGTGAAGTCAACCCAGAAAATACCACATTCCTGGGAAATATTTTGTGCGATCGTATTGCCGATATCCACAGGCGGATCTTCCAGTTTCTGCCACCAGGGTTTGTCGCTGCGATATCCAAATTGGAAAAATACCGTATTGGGTTCGAAATAATCCGCCCAGTAAACAATGAATTCTTTCAGCATGTCATCCATCTTTTTGAATATCTGACTGTCAGAGACAAAAATCAGATCTCCCCGATAAGTAGGCGGCATCCAGTTACGATCCCAATGTTTGAGGAACAGCTTATATTTCGGATTATAGGACTTCACCTGCCGTTCCCAGGTTTTGGCCGAATCATCACTGACCTTGACTCCCCATTCTGGATTGTCTGCCTCCTTATGCCATTCAACATCAATGCCGAAACCGATAACACACGGATGATGTTTATAGCGATTGAGCACTAGGTCTATTAATCGTTTCATACTCGCATTGGCTGGTTCTACTTGCAGAAATACCTTAATGCCGGTGGTATCAAAGTGCTGTAAGTAGGGTTCATGTTTGTCATAATCCAGAAATACCATATTAGTATCTGAATGTCCATCCGCTGTAAATTCCAGACTGCAGGTGCGTTTTCCACGCATCCTGCCAACAATCCATATCGCTGAGGCAGTAGAGCCCTGAAAATTATCTTGCATTGTTTCCAAGACATTCTGCCAGCCATATGCATCCGGAAACGGTCTGATCCCATAAGAGGATGAGCGCGCTCCGGCATACTTTACATTGTGTACCTCAACTGTTTTATCGATCACATACTTTTTTCTGCCGATGTCAACACAGAAAACAATGAGTCCTATAAGCAAAATTATTAGAAAAAATAAATTTCGTTTCACAATTAACCTCCTTTGATCAATCAGCTTTGCCAAATGGACATACCCACACACAAATCCCGCAAATGGATATCTCTTTATTGATGAACTACAAGAATGCTTGCCAAACGTACTCTTGGACCGAACCTTGTGGTTATCAATAAATCAGTTTTACCTATCCAGCCTAGTCCGGCCCTTGTGGCGATCATTTTATGAGAAGTATGATACCTTAACTCTTCTCGATAGTCCGTATTTAGTTCTGATTCTATTATTGTTGCTTTGACAGGTTCATTTTCTATGTTCAATTCATTTAATTTTGATGAAATATTGTTGATTACGGTGTTCAGGTCATTGTTCGTCGAATGATAAAGATGATAATATGCTTCATTCGGCCCATTCTCAATGGAATCGATGATTTCATCATCCAGTTCTTTCGCTATTGAAATGGCATATCGGTAATCATGATTTGGCTGTAGTAAATCACCCATATCCGCATAACCCAGAATATATGTATCTTTATCAGGGATTAGATTTTCAATAATATGTTCAACATTCATCGTCATTCTTTCGAATTTTTTGCATTAAGTGGTAGAGGACACCTTTCCGAGTGATGCATGTTCCAACGAAGAGAGTAAGTACAAGATTAAAATATTGTCCATAATGGCTTAACAAAATATCGAATTATTAATGAATTATCTGAGAGCAATTTACAAAGTCATTTATTAAATGCAAATGTTTATTATCCTGCTTTTTAAAAAGCACCGAAGCACAGGTGGTTTTTATTGATTTTTCCCGGATTTGTTTGTACTGTTGTAATGATTGCGGATACCTTGAGCGATCTGAAATACCTGGTGTTGAAACAACAGAACTCTTAAGAGAAAAATCATGCACAAATTATTTAGTGGAATTACAATACTCTTAATTCTTTGCGCTTTCTTTGGGACGCTCACGGCTTCTGAGCATGCTATCCAGTATCTTTTCCCTAAACCGGGTTCATCTCTTCTGCCAGCAGGAACCGAAGTGCTGATTCGGTTTCAGGAAGTCAATCCCAATCAGATTGCCAATTTGCATAATTTTATAGAAGTGGTTGGAGAAAAATCCGGATCGGTATCCGGAGAAATAACAATTTTAAAAGATCAAAAAACCATCCATTTTCTACCAGATTTACCTTTCGTAC
>JABMRT010000256.1 GCA_013202295.1 Candidatus Zhuqueibacterota bacterium | reverse complement strand
TTGCAGATTTCTTCACAGCAGCACTACTAGCCTTTTCAGCCTTGACCGGTGCCTTCGTAGGTTCTGCTTTCGCAGCTGCGGTTTTCGAAGCAGCTGGTTTCGCAGCCTTCGCTACGATCTTTTCTATCTGAATTTCAGTGAACTCCTGACGATGCCCATTCTTTACTTGGTAACCCTTACGGCGCTTTTTCTTGAAAACCATGATCTTTTTATCTTTACCATGGGAAAGCACCTTCACTTGAATTTGGGCATCCTTGAGCACCGGTTTCCCGATCTGTATATTTTCTTCATCCACCAGCAGCAGGACCTGATCTAATTGGATCGACTGCCCCAGTTCGACATCCATTTTCGGGACTCTCAATACTTTGGCTTCCTCAGCTTTCCACTGCATTCCGCCTATTTCAACAATGGCATACATTCTATTTTCAATCCTCCATAGTAATATCAAAAAAGCTTTTAAAGATAAGGAATTTATTGGCCTGTGTCAAGCAGGAAATAGTCTGATTTCTGAAAATTAAGAAATAATTGCATCCTAATTATTTTGGAGTTTGATGAATAGGTTTAATTTGGCTCTTTCAAGGAAGTGATTTCAAAATAACTCATCCCCACATCATAGATTGCACGTGGATTTCCCTTCACACCCTTGGCTCTTAATGCGTCTGCGAATGGAAGATCATCCACCCTTTGTGCAAACACCTTCTCCACGCTGGTCAATTGAATCTTCAAATCAAATATTTCGAACAAAGTGGATAATCCTGCATAAGCTTGTGTCTCATTCGCCAATTGGACAAACAAATCGTTTAGGTAGGTTATCTCCGAATTTGGATAATGCTCTTTATAATCCGCATAGAGCTCGGAATCAAGAGAGGCCAGGACAATCGGGATCTGCCAGGAGTGATCATAGTAATGTTCGAATGATCCCCAACTAAGTGAACGGAATAGTTCTTTATCATATCCAGTAAAAATTTCTTTAAGGATCGCCTCATGTATGGGTAATTGTTCCTCAAAGGATTTTAAACAGGTTCTTCTCATTTCAAGATCTAGGAGTCCTTCAGAGTCTTTCAATTCAATCACATTCCATTTGATGCTACAATCGTCTATCTTAACTTCATAAGCAGTATCTGATTTCTTGAATGCCCATCCAGCTGATGTGGTATCCGAATAAACTTTAACCAGAGTATCGGCAGGTTCTGGATGACGCATACAAGACAATAGAATCAAGCTCAGTAAAAGAAATACTTGTTTTACTTTCATTGAATACGGCCCTTTTATATGACTACAACCATTTCTTCCTTTTAAAGAATAGGATCATCATCGTCGCGACGCATACAACGACAATCCAAAAACCCAGGTATCCGAATCGCCATTTCAGTTCGGGGATGTATTCATAATTCATCCCGTATACTCCCGCGATAAAGGTCAGGGGAATAAAAATAGTAGCAATAATGGTCAGTACTTTCATGACCTCATTCATCCGATTGCTCACGCTGGACAAATACATGTCAAACATACCGGAATTCATATCACGCAGCGTTTCAAGCATGTCAATGATCTGAATGGAATGATCATAAAGATCACGCAGATACGGCAGGGTGCGTTTCTGAAAAAGTTTGGATTCGGAACGTTCAAGCACATTGATAATTTCCCGTAACGGCCAGATAGATTTCCGAAGAAAAAGCAGTCGGCGCTTGATCTGATGCAGATGCTGAATTGTACTGGGTGTCGGGCTGATCATGACTTCGTCCTCCATGGATTCGATCTCCTCACCAACCACTTCGAGGATGGTGAAGTATTGATCCACAATCGCATCCATGAGGCTATAGGCCAGATAATCCGCCCCCATGCGACGAATGCGTCCCCGCACATTCCGGATGCGGTCACGAATCCCGTCGAATACATCGCCCTGGTGTTCCTGAAATGAGATCACATAATGGGGTCCGACAATAATCGAAACCTGTTCCGCATCCAGATCGCTGGATTCTTTTTCCATGGAAATCATTCGCAGCACAATAAAGAGATAAGTATCCAGGTCTTCCATTTTGGGCCGCTGATCAAGATGCACAATATCCTCAAGAATGAGGGGATGAACATCTAACTGGTTCCCAATCTTTTCAATGAGCTCGACTTGATGCAATCCATCGATATTGATCCAGGTGACGCTGCCACTTTTTAAATTCTGGATACATTCATCCACCG
>JABMRT010000025.1 GCA_013202295.1 Candidatus Zhuqueibacterota bacterium | reverse complement strand
CCAGCCAGTTGCCCTGCTCATCAAGTAGTGCCACAGTGGCATTGGTCGTATCGGATTCCGGAACCCATTTCAATTCAAGCCGCCGTGCTGTTGAATCCGGGAAATAGGCCAGTCTCTGACAATAAATATCAGGATCATTCAACATCCCAAGATCCGAATTTCTGAAATCTGTCCAGGCGATCATCACTTCTGGAATAGGATATTGCTCCTCTTCATCCATTGTTTTTGCCATGAAATTGCTTTGGATGTATGTATCCTCATGCGGACTGCCGCAGTAAAAGTTCAGCAATCCCATTTCGCTTTGCATCCACCACGAAGCACCGCCTGCACTCGTAATCAGCAATTCATTCTGAGCACCCATCATGGATAAGGATTTTGCCAAAGGTTTTGCGGCAGGTTCAGAGGGACCAGACTCTTCACCAAAAGTATTCAGCCACATCCCTGTCTCGCCATCGATACGCTTTGCCATGACCTTTGAAGCATTTGAGTTGGGATCCCAGTCATCTTCAATCCAGACCACAACCCACTCATTCACGACAAATTCGCCAATTCCCGGTACAAATGTGACATCCGGAGCATACTCTTCATAATCCCATTTTACAATAGGAAAGTTGATCTCTGTATCCGGCGTGTCATATGGGGTAAGCAGCCCGCCATCTGAGTCGAGCCTCTGGGCATAAATATCTTTGGAGTAGATTTCGGGGTAGGTTTCCCGCCAGTCTACCCAAACGACTAGAAACGTATTTTCAATCCAGTTATGCGCCACTCTAGGGTGATACTGGTTGGTATCTGCGTCACTAATCACAAATGAAGTGTCGGGTTGTATCTTTTGTGTCACTGGAACAAGTTTCTCTCCATCTCCATCCAGCATGACACCCAGGATATCACCACTGTCAAAACGCAAATCTTTCCAGACCACAAGGTACTTTTCATCAATGCGGTTATAATCCACATGAGGCGTATATTGATGGGTTGTATCCGTACAAATCGGAAAAGCTTCTTCCACGATAGAACCGTCTGAACTTACGAAGCACCCGTAAATATCCCAGTTTCCGTTCCGGTAATCCTGCCAGACCACCAGAAATTCGTCTCGCTCAATGTTGTAGGCATTTGCAGGGCCGCTAGAGAATTCGCCTTCCTCTATAGTGATTTCATCCAGTGTCCAGCCGGGGTAATCCTGGGCGAACAATCCAATTGTTAGCCCCAGGATGAGCAATAAAATTAATCCATAACACAGTTTCATAACAACCTCCTTATGTAGTGAATACATCGGTCATGGTTCGGTGTGAAATGTTCGGAATTTCAACACACAATTACTTCTATTCGATGATTTAGATACGTTTTGAGTTTAAAAAAAATCAGGCAAAATGCAACTGGAAAATAATCATATTATAGAGGAAAGATGAAAAAGGCCATCCCAAGAATAGGATGGCCTTGAAATTCGATTAAAGTTGATCCGCGACAATCTCCGCGATCTCCCGGACTGCGATACCCTCAAGCTCCTTCTCCTTAACGGCATCTTTCAGCATGACCAGGCAGAATGGACAGGCAACGCCCAGCGTCTCGACCTTTGCATCAGCCGCCTCCTGAATACGGGAATGGTTAATGCGCGTGCCGATATGTTCTTCCATGAACATACGCGCACCACCGCCACCGCAGCAGAAGCTCTTGTCATGATGATGTTGGAGTTCGGTAAGGTTGCCATCGGTCATGGTTTTCAGGATTTCTCGTGGGGCATTATAAATGTCATGATATCGACCAAGATAGCAGGAATCATGATAGGCCGCTTTACCCAGCTTGCCGGATGGGAGTTTCAGCTTGCCGGACTCAATCAGTTCTGCAATCAATTGGGAATGATGGATAACTTCGAATTCGCCGTCGAATTGGGGATACTCACTCTTGATTACATTGAAACAGTGCGGACACGCCGTAATGATCTTCTTCGCGCCGGTCTCTTTGAACATCTCCACATTTGCTTCGGCCAACATCTGAAAGACATATTCATTTCCGGATCGCCGTGCCGGGTCACCGCAGCATTGTTCATCCGCGCCCAGGATGGCGTAATTAACATTTGCCGCGTTGAGGATTTTAGCCAGTGCCTTGGAAGTGGCCTTGGCTGTGTCATCAAATGCGCCCGCGCATCCCACAAACCAGAGATAGTCGGGTTCGGGATTGTCAGCCAGTGTTTTCACCTCAATGCCTTCGGTCCAGTCGGCCCGGCTGGCCGCGCCCATGTTCCACGGATTGGAATTGGTTTCGAGACCTTTGAATGCCAGATTGAGTTCCTGCGGAAACTTGCTGTCCATGAGAACCTGGGATCTGCGCAAGTCTACGATTTTCTGAACATGTTCAATCGAGGCCGGGCAGTGCTCCTGACAGGCCATACAGGTCGTGCAGGCCCACATCTCATCTTCAGTCACCGCGTCACCGATGATCGGTTCGGGAATGACTTCCTCTCCAGACTTTTTAGTTTTAAGGAGGTCTGGGCCGCGTTTTTCCATCTGCGCCTGCAAATCCAAAATGAGCTTTTTGGGTGATAAAGGTTTGTCTGTATTGAAAGCTGGACACTGATCCTGACAGCGGCCGCATTGAATGCAGGAATCCAGATCAAAGAGCTGCTTCCACGTAAATTCATGAATATCTGTCACACCGAATGTCTCGGAGTTTTCGAGATCCATGGTAGTCAATTGACCGCGCGGTTTAAGGGACTTGAAGTACATGTTTGCGGGCATCATTAGGGTGTGAAATAGTTTGGAATAAGGCACATATGCAATCCCGATCATGGAGAGGATCATGTGCACCCACCACATGGCGCGATGCAAGCCCTCTGCCTTGGATGTGTTGATCATTCCAGCGATCCAGTTCCCCACCGGAGACCACGTGGCCCATTCCGGACTGGTTGCTGCCATACGCGCGCCTTCAAGTAGAAATCCTGTGATCGTAATCAGGAGAAGGAGGGGCAGAATGACCACATCATCCGCAATGATGTTCAATCGTTTTGGCCGGATGATGTAACGTCGGATAATGGCGAACACAATCCCGAGAAGGAAGATCAATCCGAACAGATCGAGCACTAGGCTGTACCACAGATAGAACTGGCCGAATAGAATCTGAATATTAAAATCCGCTTGAAGCAGTACCAGAAACGTACCGATGGTCAGGATGATCATTCCGCTGTAAATTGCCATATGCGCCATGCCATGCACCTTCTCACGCAAGACAGCGGCTTGAGCGAGACCGTCTCTGATCATGACGAGAAGACGTTTTCCGATCTGATCAAACCGGGCATCCGGTTGACCGAGCCGCCATAGACGAACCCGACGGTAAATCCCGTAAGCGAAAACTATCACTGCCACGAGAAACGCAGCATAGACGAGTAGGTGTCCTGGAATGTTCCAGTATAATTCACGTGTGGGTGTAAGCATGTGTTCTTCCTTGGATGTTTATCCGCGAATTTTTTTAATTTCTTCAATCATGGCCGGAACGACCTCAAACAGATCGCCGACAATGCTATAGTCTGCTTTTTCCATAATCGGCGCGGCCGTGTCTTTATTCACCGCCACAATGCATTTGGCATTCGACATACCGGCCCAATGCTGAATGGAACCGGAGGCACCGATCATGAAATAGAGATTGGGAGACACGGTCTTGCCAGTCTGCCCGACTTGGTCGGATTGGGGACACCATCCCGCATCTACTGCAGCGCGTGTGGCGCCAGACACACCACCGAGTAGGTCAGCCAGTTCTTCCAACATGACAAAATTGGCCGGATCTTTCATCCCGCGGCCGCCTGTGACAATCACATCCGCTTCGGTTAAATCCATCTTGGCGTCGCTGGAGGAGCGTACTTCTTTCACAGTCTGTTTGGATGTCAGTTCAGGCAGCTCAAGTGCTTCCACGGCTGCGGATTTGCTTTCATCCGGACCTTCGACCGCGAACATGTTGGGACGCAACGTCGCGATTTTAATGGCGGATTTCACGGCCACAGTTGCAATTGCTTTGCCTGCGTACATGGGCCGTTTTGCCGTGAGTGCATCGCCAATTTCAAGACTCAAACAGTCGGATGCCAGACCCGCATCCAGCTTGGCCGCGATTCGGGAAGCCAGATCCTTGCCCATATCCGTGGCCGCCATCAACTCCACATCCGCGTTTTGGGACTTCACAGCCTGAACTGCCACTGTTTTGTAGAAATCGGGATTATAGGATGCGAGCGCATCATGATCAGCGGTGAGTACCACATCCGCACCGTATGCGCCAAGACCGGAACCATCTATGCCGGAGCCGATTACCAACGCAACAACTTTGGCGCCGGAACCATTGGCCGCCCTGCGCGCTTCGCCGAGCACCTCGAGACTGGGCTTGCGAATTTCGCCATTTTTATATTCAGTAATAACTAAAATTGCAGACATGAAAACCTCCTGTTATATCGCTTTCGCTTCTTCTCTGAGCAGACGAACCAGTTCGGGCACCGCTTCAACACCCTCGCCCACAACTGTGGCTTTACCACGCGCCGGCGGATATTCCATTCCCGTCACTTCCAATTGGACATTTCCAACTGAAGCTTCCTTCACTTCAATAATCGCCTTCTTGGCTGCCATCTTGCCGCGCAATGAAGGATATCGGGGTTCATTCAGCCCCTTCTGTGCGGTGATTATACAAGGCGTGGATGCCTCAATCACCTCAACACCTTCACCGGATTCACGCTCTGCGGTCACACTCCCATCAGCCACATCGAGTTTGGTCACGAGTGAGATACAGGGCAGGTCCAGCAATTCGCCAAGCATCGGACCCAGTTGCTGGGTGCCATCATCAATCGCCTCTTTTCCGAGAATCAACAGATCAAAATCCATTTCCTTCAATGTCCCGGCAAGGAGCTTCGCGGTGGTCAGACCATCCCAGATCGGTTCTGCAACGTTCACGCGAATCACAGATTGCACACCCATCGCCACTGCGGATCGCAGCACGTCATCGGCTCGTGCGGAGCCGGGACAAACCGCGACCGTCTCGGCACCTGCGGATTCCTGAAGTTTCAGGGCCTCTTCAACCGCATATTCATCATAAGGATTCATCACGAATGTGACATTCGCATCCACAATATTTTTCTGACTTGCATCAATTTTGATATAGGTTTCCGTATCCGGAACCTCTCTGACACAGACGACAACTTTCACGTCTTTTCCTCCGTTTTATTTCTTCCATCCAAAGAGTTATTAATGTAAAAAATAACATGAATTGAAACAAGGAATAATTATGTAAAGTAAGTAAAATCTCGTTCCCGGGCTCTGCCTGGGAATGGGGAAGGTTTGCGTTCCAACGCAGAGCATTGGAACGAGGACGAGAGGGAGGATTAGGGAGTAATGGTCAATTTTAGCTCTTTTTAATTGTCCTTGAACACACATAAAACAACAGAATCCCCACAACAACACAGACACCTGAAACCATGAGCCAAATGGGTGTCACATGGCCGTTTCCCAGATAAAGCCGGAGAAAGGGCAACTTATCATTGGTTAAAAGAAATGCTATGAAATTCACAAGCGCGTGCATGGCAATCGCTGGATATAAGCTGTTGCTCTTCCAGGTTATCACACCCGCAATAATACCCATAAAGAAAATTTCAATGGTCCACCAGGGATTGAAATGCATGAAAGTAAAAATCATGGAGGAGTAGAGAACCGCACGTGTCACATCCACAGATTTCTCAAGGGAGCCCAGCAGGAACCCGCGAAACAGCATCTCTTCACCAATGCCCGCTACAACCACAAAGGCCAAAATCAGCACAATCATTTCGAATGAGGATTCTTAAACCATGACCCCAGTCAATGCTTCGAGCACATCCCGCTGCATGGGCACAACTTTCTGGATGAGAAAATTGAGCTCGCCAATGAGGATACTGAATCCGAATCCGATGATCAGGCCAAGGAGGATGAGAATAGGATTAATATTTTGAAGCCGAAAAATGGCTCGGAAAGGATAACGGCGCATCCTGACCCAAATAATGGCAGGAAGCACAATACTGATTTCCGCAAGAAGTAATGTAAGGGGATCGTTTCTCGCGATGAGGAGGAGAAGAATAAGATATAATGTTAAGGTGGCCAGGACTACATAAAACGCTTCGCGAATGTGCGGACCTTTTAATTCAGCCTGATTCATGATCCGGCACTCAGGATTTCTTTCACGGCCGGGATCACCTCTTCCAAAGAGATGGACTTCTGCTCCCCACCTTCCATATCTTTCACTTGACATACATTTTTAGAGATTTCCTCTTCCCCCATAATACAAACCAGTCGGACGCCGCGCCGGTTCGCTTCACGCATTAACGCCTTGAAGCTGCGGCCGCCAAATCCGATCACACTTTCAATGCCCTGCAATCGCAATTCAGTGATCAGCCGCACGGATGCCCTTTTCGCGGCATCCCCCATCGGAGCAAAATAAACACGCGGGCCAGGAATGGGATCGACTTCCACTCCCTGATTTTGCATGGTGAGAACAATGCGTTCCAGGCCGGCTGCAAAGCCGATACCAGGCGTGGGTTTGCCGCCGAGCATTTCAGCCAGACCGTCATACCGACCACCGCCGCAAACCGCATTCTGTGCGCCGATGCCTTCGGCCCAGACTTCAAACACAGTCTTGGTATAATAATCCAGTCCGCGAACCAAACGCGGATTGATCACATAGGGCCGCTTCATGTCATCAAGGTATCCGAGAAGCGTCTTGAAATGATCATCGCATTCGGCGCACAAATGTTCTTTCATCGCAGGCGCAGATTGAATCGTTGGTTGACACTGTACGTTCTTGCAATCGAGCAGCCTCAAGGGATTTTTATCCAGCCGTGATTTACAATCATCACAGACAATGTGGAGATTCTTATGATAGTAGGATTTTAACTGTTCAAGGTATCCGGGTCTGCATACCGGACATCCGATACTGTTTAACTGGAAGCTTAGGTTCTTGAATTGGAGTTCATCATAAAGCTGCCAGGCCAGAGACATGACTTCAAAATCCAGGGCGGGATCGATCTCGCCGAACGCCTCGACATTAAACTGGGTAAACTGACGATACCTGCCCGCTTGTGGACGCTCATACCGAAACACGGGCCCGGTGGACCACACCTTGACCGGATTGGTTAGGCTGGCCATGCCGTTTTGGATGTAGGAACGCACGACTCCAGCCGTAAATTCGGGACGGAGAGTCATTGAATTTCCGCCCTTGTCTTCGAAGGTGTACATCTCTTTTTCAACAATGTCCGTTGTCTCGCCCACACCCCGCTGAAAAAGCGAGGTCTCTTCAAAAATGGGCAGAGTCAGTTTTTCAAAGCCATACACATCTGAGAGCCGTTGAAACACCGACTCAATCCGTCGCCAATAATGCTGCTCTTCAGGCAGCACATCACGCGTCCCTTTTGGATTCTGAAATCGTTTCGCCATAATATCCTATACTTTTTCTAACCGCTTACCTCTTACCCCTAACCGGGATTTATATATGATCCATCATCTGATGTTGAATGGAAAGACATTCATCTACACGGTCTTCAGGCACGAAAATTCGCACGCCCTTATTCATCAGACCGGTACCTGTAACTCCGATGGTATCCATCAGGCCATCTGAGCGGATGTAGCATGGAATCCCCATTTCATCCAATGTAATTTTAACCATATCTGCGTATACCCGCCCCGGCAAATCGGGCAAGGGTATGAAGCGGATGTTTTGTACGATTTTCTCCTGGATGTGCGGGAGATCCGCCACCAATTCAAGGCCACAATCCGGACATTTGTTGACATTCGACTCATATTCATACTTACAGGATGGACAGAAAGGCATAGTATCCTCCATTTGAATAACTCTATTAATTTATAGTTTCACAGCCAACATGCAACTGTTTTATTAGTGAACCAGTTCAATAATAAAATATTCTAAATGTAGTATAAAAATAAATGACATTTTATTACAAACTTTAACTATGATATGACAATGCGACAAATATAAACGAGTATATTTAAAACGTCAATAGCCATCTTTTATGTCATTGCATATGACACCTCAATCGGGTGCCAGCACCATGTGTCATGCACCCCCTCCGAAAAAAAGGCTGGATCCCAGATCCGGCCTTTTAATTTATAGCAGATAAAAATCTGACTAAAATAAAATGCTTTGCAAAAAAAGTCGGATTTTATAAAAAGAAAAAAGTGCCACGCACTTCATAAGTGTGTGGCACGTCATTTCCTTAAAGCATTAAATCGGATGTTTCCTACCCTTGCTTAGACCTCGCAGCTACCCTATATAAATACCAGCCAAGGATGCAAAACATCAGACCGGAAACAACCTGTCCCATCCAGTCATGCGGATAATGAATTTGCAGGTATTTGGGTGAACTGGAAATCACCACAGCAATAACCGCAATCACCACTCCCATCAATCCTTCACCCGCGATAAATCCAGAACCAAGCAGGATGCCCTGATCCCGTCCCTTTTCATCATCGTCTTTGGTAGTGCTGTATTTTTTCTCGATATAATGACGGAGCAGCCCGCCAATAAAAATCGGCGTCATGGAGTAAAGCGGCAAATACACGCCCACAGCAAATGGCAGAGGTGGAATCTTCAGGAAAAGCACAAGGATGGATAGCAGCGCACCGATGCCCACCAGATCCCAGCGGAGATTTCCATCAAGTACACCATCCAGGACTGTCTTCATGAGTGTGGCCTGCGGCGCGGGCAATTCCTCCGTACCGAAACCATACGCCTTGCCGAGATAGTAAACGGACAAACAGACGAAAAACGCTGAACCCACCGCACCGAGCACCTCACTGATCTGCTGCTTTCGCGGTGTGGCGCCAATGAGAAATCCGGTCTTTAAATCCTGAGAAATATCACCGGCAATGGAAGCCGCAATACAGACCACGGTTCCAATCGTAAGTGCTGTGATCTTGCCGGTCAAATCTGTCCATCCGAGGAGTTTAAACACCAGCCCCGTTCCGAGCAGAGTCACAATCGCCATGCCTGAGGTGGGATTGGACGAAACCCCGATCAGCCCAACAATGCGGGAGGACACGGTCACGAAACAGAACGCAAAAAACGCGATGGCAATCCCGCTGATCAGACGCATGAGGAAGGTTGTTTCATTTCCGATAATACCAGGGACAATTGCAAGCACTGCCACAACCAAACTGACACCGAGCAGAACAAATTGGATCGGCAGATCATTCTCTGTGCGCTTTTTACCGGCATTCAACATCTCCGCACTGGATCGCAATTCACGCACACCGATTTTCAGCGAACTGATCATCGTCGGAATCGACTTGGCAACCGTAATCAATCCGGCGCAGGCCACGGCCCCAGCCCCGATAATACGGATGTATCCATCCCAGATCTGTTTGGCCGAAAGTTCGCCAATCAAGGTGACGGACGGATCCAACCCCCTGGTACGCAGATACTCCAGCGTAGTTGGCAGAATCTCTGTGTTTCCGAATTTCCAGGCGATAATGGGAATGATCACTACCGATGAGATGAGTCCGCCACCAACCATAATCGCACCAATCCGGCGACCGAGTATATAGCCAACACCGAGAAGCGCGGGTGTGGTGGAAACTCCGACCTCAGCTTTCGGGAGAATCGGCAATTTCAGATTTACTTTGGAGGGCCACAGATAAAGGAGTGAAATCAATCCTTTATAAAGAGCGCCGATGCCGAGCCCTTTAAAAACAGATCCTGCCGTTGAGCCGCCTTCATTGGCCGCGATCAGCACTTCGGCACTGGCTGTACCTTCCGGATAAGGCAATGTCTTATGCTCTTTAACGATAAGGAAGGAACGCAAAGGAATCATGAACAGCACGCCCAGAATCCCGCCGCACATGGCCAGCAAGGTCATTTGCCAGAGTGGTACATCATAGCCCCAGATAAACAGAGCCGGGATGGTGAAAATAATCCCCGATGCTAGGGATGAACTCGCTGATCCGGTGGTTTGTGAAATGTTGCATTCCAGAATGGTCGGCTTTCCGAAAATCGGCATCAGCATCCGAAGAACAGCGACGGAAACCACGGCCAGAGGAATCGCAGTCGAAATCGTCAATCCCACACGCAACCCGAGATAGGCATTGGCGCTGCCGAAAATCACGCCGAGGATGACACCAAGAATCACGGTTTTTGGATTGAAATCCCGCAAGACTTGATCGGCCGGAATAAACGGTTTGTGTTCACTCATAAATTGGGCTCCTGAAAGAAAGGCGTTTGTCCCTGTCAAAAATCTTTATTATATTCGAACAGTGCAAATAAATACGTGATTTTTTTTCACAAATGCAAGGCCTTCCATGTACGATCTTGCCCACATGATTCTTCACACGCATTGGATTTCATGGATCATGCACTTCACCGGATTTTTTATTTTCATGCGATTCAGCGGGATCAAACCGGTCTGGGCCATCGGCTTTGTATTCGGGATCGAAATCTGGGAAATGCTCGACTGGAGCCTGAAGGATCCGCTGCAATGGTGGCGCATGCCTGATACATACTACGACATTGCCTCCGGGCTTATGGGCATTTATCTTGGCATGGTGTTCTTAAATAAGAGGAAAAATTAATTTTTTCAATATCAGCTCTTGGGCAGTGGCGCGGGGACTTACCACTCACTCCTAACCACTAACGGTTGATGGCAAAATAAACGTGCACCCCCAAAGGGGCTTGCATGGTTCAGGAATATTGTTTATTTTCATCGATTCATTGTACCTTTAACTGCAAAGATTGTGATGCTGAAAAAAAGCT
>JABMRT010000255.1 GCA_013202295.1 Candidatus Zhuqueibacterota bacterium | reverse complement strand
GTACGTCTTGGCTTTGATTGTGTCATGTGAACACTCCTGGTTAAGTTCTCTAATATAAAACGCTCTTAACTGTGTGTCCACTAAAATATAGCAACTCCACCTCAGCTTTGCTGAGGCAGGGGGATGTAAATATTCCCTTGCGTTTCCAATAGCTGTTCCTTATTATTAGGCATCTAATCATCTTTTGCACGACATTAATCATGAATACTTTAGAGTCACGGGAAATCAATCAGGATTTTTACAATACTAGACAAATTGTGAATGTACGATTTTAATAGAAAATTTTACAATAATAGCCAAACCGGTTTGGCTATATTTAGACAAAAGGTTGTTTTTAGCTAATATTGTAAAACAGTTTTACAATATTAGACAATTTTCAGAAGAGGTTTGGGTATATAATACTATGTTATACAATAAATAAAAAAAAGAGTATGAGTAATCCTATACGCACACTCGATGCTTGTTTGTTTGGGGAAAATATGACATGACAAAATATTTCAAGTATGTTTTAGCTTTATATATTCTATCACTTTTATTCCTTTACTGTGATAAGGAAAATCCCTTCATTTACAGGATGGGACCATTTAATAATGATACTCTCATAGATATTGATGGCAATGAGTATGTGACAGTAAAAATTGGTGATCAGTGGTGGATGGCGGAGAACCTGAGAGTCACATACTACAGGGACGGGAATCCGATTCCGAATATAACCGATGATGCGGAATGGTCTAATTTGACAACAGGCGCCTACTGTAATTATGACAATGATTCTACTCATATATCAACCTACGGTAGGCTTTATAACTGGTACACGGTGAACGATAACCGTGGTCTTGCGCCTGAGGGCTGGCATGTACCGACGGATGAGGAGTGGAAGGAACTTGAAATGTATTGTGGGATGAGCCGGTCAGAGTTGGATGATGTTGCGTGGCGTTCTAGTGGCGATGTGGGCGCGAAGTTGAAGGAAACAGGGACGACTCACTGGATTAGTCCAAACGCAGGCGCTACGAATGCGAGCGGATTCACCGCCCTTCCTGGTGGGTATCGCTATATCAATGGTGATTTCTACAATCTGGGCTACCTCGCTAGCTTATGGGCCTCGACGGAGGATAAGGACAGTACGACCAACGCTTGGCACCGGGAAATAGACTACAATGTTACATGGGTCGCTCGGTATGGCTACAGTAAACGAGCCGGATTGTCAATACGTTGTCTCAGGGATTAAAAAGCAACAAAATTTACTTAGATGATTCAAGAAGAAACTAGGCGTATAACACCGGCATGCAAGGGACGCGAACCCTATACCTGAGATTCCGGTGGAATCTCAGAGCTCAATCCCAACTTCGTTTGGGATCGCGCCCCTGATGCCAAACGTTATACCATTATTTCTTATCCGAATAGAGTCGATAAATTTATGTATATTTATAGTAACAACTGCTTAAAAAAATTATTGTTTTGGTTCTGGTCATTTAATTAGAAATGGTGAAATATGAGAAATAAAATTTTAGTACTCCTCATTATGCTATCTAACATCACTCGTGCTGGTACATATCATCAGGCAATCGATTATATTTTTCCTCTGCCGAATAGTAAATTGCTTCCCGTAAAAACTACTGTAATCTTAAAATTGGACGAGTCTTATAACGACCTAATAACTGATCTATCCGATTTGATTGTAGTAAAAGATGAGGGGGTAGTACGTGATGGTAACACATTCTTTGCAACGGACAATCGAACTATTATATTCAAACCAAATAATGATTTTCAAAGAGGAAAAACGATTACTGTCACAGTTCAACTCAGTCAGTTTGGATTTGATGAATTTCAATACAACTTTACCATAGCAAAGAGCTCGGGTAATGATTTGGATTGGCTCAATAGAACAAACGTGGCAGCAAGCTCATCAATTAGTGAAGTACAACAATTTTCACCCGTACGTCTTATTAATGGTGTAGCTGTACCGAGCGATTTCCCTGAGATTCATATCAATATATTGGGAGAAACAGCACCCGGACGAATCTTTATCCCTGCTAACAAATGGATAATTATTTGTAATAATGATGGTACCCCTTATTTTTACTGGAAATATGAAGATGGTTATGAGAAGATGAGATTCGAAGCGCATCCATTGGGTGTCTTGTCATTCCATAACTATGAAGTTTATGATGTGATACTGGATCAGAATTTTGTAGAGATTGATACTGTATATCCAGGACATGGATATCTGCCGGATGATCATGAACTTCAGGTTCTTGAGAATGGACATATGCTGCTTGTGGCTAGGGATCGCGTGCGCATCGATATGAGCGAGATTGTATCTGGTGGCAATAACAATGCTTTGGTTGAGGCACATCATTTACAGGAATTGGATCAAGATCATAATGTTATTTTTGAATGGCGTAATTGGGATCATCTGGATATTCGTGAGACAGAGGTTTCACTGCAAGGCGGTTTTATTGATTATGTGCATACCAATTCTATTGCCATTGATTATGATGGTCATTATATCATCTCTCCACGTGAATACGACATGGTTATGAAAATCGATCGAATCACCGGTGAAACGATCTGGAAACTCGGTGGAAATAATAGTGATTTCGGATTTATTAATGAAGATATTGAATTTTCCCGTATACATGATGTACGTCCAGTACCAGGTAAACAGAATCAGTATACATTGTTTGACAATGGCCGCGAGCGTGATGATGGAACGCGTTTCTCCAGAGCTGTAGAATACAAACTGAATTTAACTGCGATGACTGCAGAAAAGGTCTGGGAATATCGCCATGTTCCTGATTTATTTACAAATTGGTGCGGAAGTTGTCAGCCTCTAGAGAATGGCAACAGACTTATTGGCTGGGCTGGAAATGATTACTTTACTGAAGTCAACTCCAGCGAGGAACTGGTCTATGAAATGTATGTTTCTGGCTTCAGTTGTTCACGTTGTCGCCGTGATGAATGGGAAGGAATGATGTTGCACCCATACCTCATCCTGGAAAATATGGGTACTATAATTCGACTCATCTTTAATAAATTTGGCGATCCCAATGTGGCCCATTATAATATTTACGCAGGAGCAAGTGCACATTCACTTTCTCTTTTTGATACTACGAAACAAACCTATTATGACCTTGATGCGAATTTACTGGATGACGATTCACAATATTTTTTTCGAGTTTCAGCAGTAAATTCGGCTGGTGAGGAAAGTGAATTTTCAAATCAGGAATCGGTGTTTATCCGTATTACCGAGCCGGGTGAGAACGTTATTAAAAATGGAGATTTTGAAAACGATTTTGAAAACTGGGATTGGATGGTGAGTGAGGCTGATGCAGATTACCAAATTACTAACAGTCGCAAACTTCATTTTATTATTCGGGATGGAGGTAGTGCTGATTGGAATGTTCAAGCTCTCTATCCAGGAATTTACTTGGTTAACGGAAAAAAGTATTTATTTGAATTTGATGCCTATGCTGCGAATAATAGGGTTGTCTTTTTTGATGTACGCAAAGATGGGAATCCCTGGACAAACTTTTCAAAAATTGGTGGAATTCTTCTTTATCATACCGAGAAGCATTACGCATATGAATTTACTATGCAGGAAGCATCCGAACTGCAAGCAAGGATCGTCCTCAATGTTGGGGGTGATGACAATGACGTGTACATTGATAATGTTTCATTTAAAGAGATAGTGGAGAGCAGTGTTGAAGAAAAATTGTTACCATCAAGGATAAAACTGCAGCAAAACTATCCAAATCCGTTTAACCCTTCTACACAAATTGAGTATGATGTAAAAGAGGCATGTAAAGTAAGTCTAGTTGTTTATAATTTAAATGGTCAGGTTGTTAAGGAGCTTGTTAATTTATATCAACAGCCTGGCAAGTATACTATCAATTTAGACATGCAGGAGATACCCTCAGGGATATATTTTTATAAAATAAAAATGGGAAATTTTCAGGCTGTCAAGAAGATGGTGAAAATTGAGTGAGGGTTTGGTATAACCCACGTTTGCAGC
>JABMRT010000254.1 GCA_013202295.1 Candidatus Zhuqueibacterota bacterium | reverse complement strand
GGCCTGGCATGTACAGCCAGTCTTCTGTTTCCCCGAATGTCCAACCACCCTGTATGCCCAATCCTCCCCACGGTGAAGCTACTGGTACGTCTGTGACCGTAGCTCTCAGCCAAACCGGAAGCAAGAGCAAGTCACTTCCAAACCCGAAGGGTCCACTGACAAAACCGAGTGTTGTATCCGCAGGCACATATACCACTTTGTTACGCACCACCCAGTTTCTATCCCGGGAATCGGTCCAGTCCAGATCATTGTCTACATCAATTGCCACATTCAGATAGATGGGTTGGGTGGGATTGTGGCTAGGGGAAGTTGTAATCGGTACAGTCACCCATGAGGCCGGGGGAATACCCAGGACCAGAATAAAAAGCCAGGGCTGACCATCATCCCAATCCATATCAAGAATATTGGCATCGGCTTCCATTGTGGTTGTGTTGGGTGGTCCTGCACCCAACCGACCAATCCAGTAAGTAGATGCATCACCGGAAGTGTGCTTTGGCCCCAGACGTGCATCGAGTGTCGGGAAATCAGTGGCTTGTCCGAACCAGGTTGTTCCATCCGGCGCATCGCCGAAATCTGCCTGTGCCCATAAACAGTGACACAAGGCAAACAGCATGAACAAACAGAGTACTCTTTTCATGACATGCCTCCTTTTAAAATGTATATGATATACTTTAGATTACGGAGAGTTATCAGACCCACGCTTAGTTATTCGAAAGAGATTTCAGTATAAGTAATATTTTTGTTCACTGGCTTTTAGAGTCCAGCCCAGATGTTTTGACAGCCGTCTTCGGTGCAATAGGAGATTGAATATGTAATTTTTCTTAATGTAATTGGATTGGTTCGGATAGTCAATCCCTTTTTATAGAATGCCGTATGTTTTTTTTATCTAAAAGTTAATCCATTGAAATGTTTCCATCCCAGATTTTTATTTTGGATTTCCACACATGTCTGATTAGTTTATCGATGATATGAAATGTTTCTTTCAAGGCTGGAGGGTTTGTGAATTTAAAAATTAAACCTGTAGAAAAGCAGGATGTCCCACATGTTTATACTATGATCCTCGAGCTGGCAGAGCTAGAACATCTTGAACATGAACTGGAATTGACTGAACAAATGCTCCACTCTGCTCTGATCTGTGAACCACCCATGGCCGAAGGATTGATTGCACGGCAGGATGGGCATCCAATAGCATACGCGATTTACTTCCATAATTTTTCAACCTTTCAAGCCAGACGCTGTATGTATCTTGAGGATATTTATGTACGTCCTGATTATCGTGGCAAGGGGATCGGCAAGGCTCTACTTAAGCGACTGGCAGAAATCGCGATTGAGCGGGATTGCGGTCGGTTTGAATGGGCGGTCCTCGAGTGGAATGAACCGGCCATTCGCTTTTATGAATCCATTGGTGCCGAGATCCAGCAGGATTATCGGCTTTGTCGGATGACAGAGGATGTGATCATAAAGTTGGCAAAAGGGAATTAGCATCCATAAACCGGGAACATTTGTATAATCCAAACATTTTACGATTTGAATAAGAGAAAACGGGAGGTGAGTTATGAAAAATTTGAAAACGTTACTATTGGTTCTGATCCTGATATCGGGATTGAGTGCGCAATCTGCACTCGCACATTGCGAGATTCCCTGCGGGATTTACAATGACAAGCTCCGTGTGGATTTAATTGCCGAGCATATTACGACGATTGAGAAATCGATCAATCAGGTTGTGGCACTGGGTGGAGCAGAGGAGACCGATTACAATCAGCTCGTGCGCTGGGTGAACAACAAAGAATTCCACGCCAATGAACTTCAGCACATTGTGACCCAGTATTTCATGACCCAGCGGATCAAACCGGTTGCAGAGGATGATCCTGTAAAAAAGGCAAAGTATGATTTGGAATTATCCCTGTTGCATGAATTGCTCGTCTGGTCGATGAAGGCCAAACAGACCACGGATTTGAACACGGTTGAGGAATTAAGGCATGCGCTTGAGGCGTTTCGTGCCTCCTATTTCGGAGAGGAAATGCACTTGCATCATTGATTTTCCATCTCTCTCTGAAGAAAGGCCCGGTTCGTCATGGATCGGGCTTTTTCTTTGGATCGTTGTCATTTCGATTCTGCGAAGCAGGAGAGAAATCTATGTGTCCACAGGGCAGGAAGATTTTTCGTCATCCCCATTTGTCAATTTTAATTTTATGAATGAAAGATCGGGACTCCTCGAAACGATATAATGTGTGTAGGATTAAAGTTTTTTTATGCATTCATTCTAAAATTTATTTAGATTGCATTTAGTCCAAGTTATTGAGAAAGTGGATATGTCCATCAATCCAATAGATTTTATCTTGCTTCTTGGTGCAGCGCAGGGATTGTTTCTAACCCTGCTGATTTTGCACAAGCATGGCCGGTTGTATGCCAACCGATTTCTGGGTGGCTTGATCGGGCTATATTCCATCATCCTGCTTTATCTTTTTATCGGTGAAGCGGGACTGTTCGAGCCTCATCCACAGATCATGTGGATCAGTCTGGGATTTTCCCTGTTGATTCCACCCTTGCATTATTTGTACGCCCGGCATCTGATCTCGCAAACCGACTGCTTGAATCTCAAGGATGCCACGCATGGCCTTCCGTTTATGATTTATGAGCTTCTTATTCTTGGATTATTGCTGCTCAATCCGGATTTGATTGAAACACGAATGGAGCGCATGCAGAGTACAACACTCGACCCTTCTGATACAGTATTCAATTGGTTTATCATCGGGCAATCCGCAATATACTTATTCATGACGCTTCGGCTTCTCAGGCGGCACGGACACCAGATTAAAAAGATGTTTTCATCTCTGGACCGCATTCGTCTGAACTGGCTTCGGAACATGACTCTGCTTGCTGTAGGCATCATTTTCTTTTTTGCCCTTGAAAATATCTTCTTTGTGTTTGGTGTCAATCTGACGAATTATTTTACGCTATCGTCCATTTTGACTGCGGTGTATGTGTATCTTCTGGGATATCTGGGCCTGGTCAATTCCGAAGTGTTTTTGACTGCGGATGTGTCTGCATCGATGCACATACTGCCCGAGATGAAGAGTCAGGACGCTGTACTGCATTCCGGTGACAAATACGGCAAGTCCGGACTTTCGGCAGAACGCGCCAAACAGATTGAGCAACTGCTTCTCCATATTATGGATTCGGATACGCTTTACACCGATCCAAATCTCACACTGCCCCAATTAGCGGATCGGCTTGAAGTGTCGCCTCACAATCTTTCACAGGTGATCAATGTCCAATTGAATCAAAACTTCTTCGATCTGATCAATCGATACCGAATTGACAAAGTGAAGCAAGATCTGATTGATTCTGACAAAAAACAATATACTATATTGGCCATTGCCTTTGATGCGGGATTCAATTCCAAAACTTCCTTCAATACGATTTTCAAACGGCATATCGGGCTGACGCCTTCGGAATTCAGGAAACAGAATTTAATTCCATAGATTCTTACCACCCTACCCAAGATCCTTCTCCCGCCTGGGCGGGATTCCCGAAAAAGCCGGGACAAGCAGGATGACACACTCTTACAAAAGTTCGATCCCACCGGATCGAACCACAACTTTACCTTTAAAACGTTCGAACCCATGGGAATGGGCGCATCGTGTCGAATTTCCTCTTTTATTGTCAGTGTTCAATTTATTGTTAAAAGAAAGGGGAGATCATGCAACGACGATTAGTAATTCTGATGTGGATGGTTATTTTATCCTTCAATATTCTGATGGCTCAGGCCAACCCTCATGTCGGTCAGATTGTGGGGCGGGTCGTGGATGCGGAGACGCAATCTCCACTCATCGGGGCGAATGTGTCCATTGAAAACACGGTGCTTGGCGCGGCCGTGGATATGAACGGGCGTTTTGTGATCCAGCGTGTGCCGGTGGGTAGTTATAACATACGCGTTGGGTATATTGGTTATCAGTCGATCATCAAAACCGATGTGATAGTGAAGTCCAGTCGCACTATAACCGTGAATGTGCAGTTAGCGCCTCAGGCCGTGGAGACGGAAGCGGTGACTGTGACGGCCGAGTATTTTCAATCCTCGGAAGAACAGCCGGTCAGTGCGATTCAGTTTTCGAATGAGGAAATCCGGCGTGCGCCCGGGTCGGCCGGGGATGTGAGCCGCATTCTCATGTCTCTGCCGAGTGTGGCCAAGGTAAACGATCAGTCGAACGGTCTGATCGTGCGGGGCGGGAATCCCATTGAAAACACCTTTTTCATTGATAACATTGAAATCCCGAATATCAACCATTTTCCAGATCAGGCGTCATCCGGCGGACCCATCGGTCTGGTACAGGTCGATTTTATAGAGGATGTGCAATTCTTCTCAGGCGGATTCTCTCCCGTTTATGGGGATCGGCTTTCGTCCGTGATGGACATTACCTTCCGTGAGGGAAATCCCAAGGAATTCGATACGCAGCTCGATTTGAATTTCGCGGGATTTGGTGGCATGGTGGAAGGTCCATTAGGCAGCCGGGGAAGCTGGATGGCCGCGGCCCGCCGTAGCTATCTCGATCTCGTGGTCGAGACCCTGGATGTGGGGTCCACTGTCGCACCCCGTTATGGCGATTATCAAGGCAAGATCGCGCTGGATCTCTCCCCAAAACACAAACTCACACTGCTGGGCATTTTCGGGGATGACCACAATGCGCCTGATCGCGAGACCGGCCAAGAGAATGACATGATTCTATACGGCAATCAGGATATTTACGAACACACAGCCGGGGTGAACTGGCGGGCCGTGTGGAACCGGAGAGGATACTCAAACACATCGGTTTCTGCCACCTCTCAGAAATTTAATGAGGACTGGTCTGAAACGAGTACGGGATTGAACGCCTTTCGCAATCATACGGATGAAATCACTTACAAATTCCGCAATGTGAATCACTTTCGGCTCTTTCCTTCTCTTGCGGTTGAATTCGGCATGGAAGCCAAAGCGCTCCGCTCCTCCTTTGATAACTGGGCAGCGGCCACGACCAATGCGATGGGTGATTCCATCCCTGAATGGACACTTAATCAGAATGTGACCGCAACCAAGACAGCCGGATTAGTGAATACTATCCTAACCCCTTTGCCCAAACTCACAGCCACACTGGGCCTGCGTGCTGACTACTTCTCCCAGAATGAAGATGTGACCTTGGCCCCGCGTGCTTCCATAGCTTATCAGCTTCATCCTCTGACCCGCATTACTGGATCGGTCGGTCTGTTCACCCAAACTCTGCCTTTGCTGCTTCTTTCCAGACACCCCGGAAACAGTAATCTCCAAAATCCGCAAGCCATACATATGATGCTGGGCGTGGAACATCTACTCTCGCCTGATACACGTCTCACGGTTGAGTTGTATCAGAAGACTTATTCCCGTTTCCCCGTAGATCCGGATCAACCCGCCCTCTTTGTACTGGATGACCGGTATTACACATCCAGCGGCAGGCTTGAGGATTCGGGCAAGGCCTATTCCAGAGGAATAGAATTAATGATTCAGAAAAAGTTGGCGAAGGATTTTTACGGTCTGGCCACAGCCGCGTTTTTCCGATCCCGATATCAGGGGGCGGATGATGTCTGGCGCGACCGGAATTATGACAATCGCATCATCCTCAGCGCGGAGGGCGGATACAAACCCAATCGAAGCTGGGAGTTCAGTCTGCGTTGGATTTACGCAGGTGGTGTACCTTATACCCCCCTTGACACAGATGCATCCGAATTGATGCACCGCATGGTGTTAGATGAGTCCCGTGTGAACGCGGTGCGTCATCCAAATTATCACTCCATGAATCTTCGGTTTGACCGGCGTTTTCATTTCAGTCTATCCAACCTGATATTTTATTTAAGTGTGTGGAACGTGTATAACCAGAAGAATGTGGCCATGTTGTTCTGGAACGATGAAGAGAAAAAAGAGGATGTGATTTATCAGTGGCTCATGCTGCCGATTTTCGGGCTTGAGTATGAGTTTTAAAACAGAGTCTGAGGTAAGAGGTTAGGGGCAAGCAGGGACAGTTGAACAAATTTTTGATTGAAATCCACATGAACCAACCCCCCTGTATCTCCCTTTGGTAAAGGGAGATCCATCCCGCCCATGCGGGATAGCAGTGGAATTCAAGAAATCACTTGTATTTCCAATCCGGGATTGTAAATTGTGTTTGGTTTTATTGCGGAAATTGGGATGCAATCTGATCACAGGTGATGCAGCAATATGAACGGGCCATTAACAAATCAACTGACTCAATGTGAAAGCTGCCCGCGCAAATGCGGGGTGAATCGGCTGGAAGGCCAGACCGGATTTTGCGGCATTGACGCGCGTATCCGAATCTCTCATGCAGGTTTGCATTTGGGTGAGGAACCCCCAATATCCGGAACACGGGGTTCGGGAACGATCTTCTTTGCAGGATGCAATCTTCGCTGTGTGTTCTGCCAGAATTACCAGATCAGCCAGGAATTTCAGCAGGGCCGCACTCGAACTCTGACTTCTGCTGAGCTTGCATCCGACATGCTGCGCCTTCAGGATCAAGGGGCCCACAACATCAATTTTGTTTCATCCTCTCATATGATTTTTCAGATGGCCGATGCCATTCAGGCGGCCAAGGCAAAGGGACTAGTGGTTCCCGTGGTGTATAACTCCAACGGATATGATTCGGTGGATGCGCTTCGGCAGATCCGGGGTCTGGTGGATGTTTACCTGCCTGATATCAAATATATGGAAAACGAGGTTGGTGAGCGGTTCTCTGCAGCGAACGATTATGCGGATATCATTCCCGGTGTGCTGAAAGAGATGCTGAATCAGGTCGGCCACCTTGAAACGGATGATGAGGGCATCGCGGTTCGGGGAGTGTTGGTCCGGCATCTGGTATTGCCTGGTCACCTGAGTAACAGCCGCAAGTGTCTTCATTTTCTGGCAGGATTATCTCCGGATACCGCTATCAGCATCATGTCGCAATATTCTCCTCGATACAAGGCATGTGATTATCCCGGGATAAACCGTACCCTGACAAAGGACGAATATGACGAGATTACGGATTATGCGCTGGATCTAGGTCTTGAGAATGTATTTATTCAGGAGCTTGATAGTCAAAACCATTACCTGCCTGATTTTTCACAGGATCGTCCTTTCAACTCATCCTCGCCCATTTCAGGATCTTCTGCGTCTGACCTCTCGGGCAACGACTGACAGGGCGGCCCGATTGCTTGCTGCTTCTTTTTATGATTGAAATCCTCCGGTAATCTGTTTCCTGAAGCTTGTATTTAGTGTGATCATAAAAGAAAACCGCTTGCATTTTCAATATAGCTTTGTAAATTGTTTTTAATTCAGCAACTTTTTGCGCGACATCAATGAGTAAATCATCACAGATTTGTGTTTGAGAAATCTCTTATGGTTTTACTAATACTAGACAAATTTTCAATCCCATATCATACGAGAATATTGTACAATAATAGCCAAAACTGTTTGGCTATATTTAGACAAAATCCGGTTTTTGTCCAATATTGTAAAAAGGTTGTCCAATATTAGACAATTTTTATTTTCCATTGGGGTAGTTAATATATATGTTATACGATATGAAGGGGGAATATGATTAAAGCACTTATCACATTTTTTCTACCCGCGTTGATACTTGGATCTGATAACTTGGCCATTGATGGGATAGTGCTAAATTCCGAAAATGCTAAGCCCATAAATATGGTTAATGTTTATTTGGCCAATTCTACAAAAGGTAGTGCAACTGATAAAGAGGGTAAATTTCATATTCCAAATATAACGAAGGGCATCTATGATCTTATTGTGGTACACATTGGTTTTGAGCATAAAACGATTCATGTTAATTTGCTTCGTAATATTGACGAGAATATAGTAATTAAATTGAAGCCAATTATACTTGAAGGTCAACAAATACAGGTTGAAGCTGAATATCCGACGGAATGGAAAAAACAACTTTCCACTTTTACGCGAGAATTTATTGGCAACTCTAATAATTCTAAATATTGTACTATAATAAATCCAGAGGTTATTGATTTTAAATATGACAAATCCATCGACTGTTTATTTGCTTCGTCTGATCGCATTATAAAGATTCAAAATAATACCCTCGGCTATACGATTGATCTTCTTCTTGAGAATTTTACTTTCCAAAATGGTAGAGTTAGTTATACAATATTTCCATATTTTTCTGAATTCTCTAGCAATAATGCTAAATATCAACAAGCTAGAGTTGACACTTATTTCGGTTCTTTTAAACATTTCCTTTCCGCTCTTACCAGGAACAGATTGAAGCAGGAGAAATTTGAGATCTATAGAGGTAAACGTGAAAATGGTAAAATAAAAACTAAGGGACGTTCCGCATATGTAAATATTGATAGTTTAATTGTTCTTCCCACAATGGATACATACTTAAAGAAAATACATTTTGATAATTATTTTGTTGTACTATCAAAATTTTATCCAAATATGAATTCCCGTAGTCAGATGAGATATTTTGACTTCTATGAGCCGGCATATGTTCGAATGAAATTACCTGAGGCAATAGTCGATACATTAGGTAATGTACATACAATAAACGCATTTACGACTTCTGGGTATTGGTTTGACCAGAGAGTGGCTGATTTGCTCCCGAATGAATACACTGCTGAGGCAAAGTGATTTCGTATAACACAGCAATGAAGTGGATTTTTAATGCGTTCTATTAATTTTCAATTTGGAGTGGTTGGTCTAAATTCGTGTTCTCGGACAGGAGCTTTTTGGCGCAAAACCACTGAAACCATCGTTATGTGTGTGTTCAAATTACATAAAGGTGAAAATGATATGAAAAATAATTTATGGTTTTTGATAGTACTACTTTTGGTTTCATGTTCAGTAAAAAAGAATGAAAAATATCAAATTCCTCAAAAAGTTATAATAGCAGGCAAGATTGTAAATGTAGATCCTGAAAAATTAGAAGTTAAAATATCTGCTAATCAACCCGGATTTTCTCAAAAAACAATCATTACTAAAATCGACAGTTTAGGAAATTTTAGTGATTCATTGGAAATTTATACTCCGACGGATTTATGGGTAACTTACAAAACTAACTTTCTTGTACTTATCCATCCTGGTGATAGTGTAAATGTAATTTTTGATGGTAAATTCAATCAAAGACCTGAAATATTAAAATCGATTCAATTTAGTGGAGATGCTTCTGACATCAACCATGATGCAGCTAAATTCCAACAGATGTATTTTTCCAGTCCGATGTATACTAACTGGGATGCCAAAACTAAAGCTGCCAGAGAATATGATGTAGATCAATACATCAGCTATTTAGATACGACACAGCAGAAAAAAATGGAGCTTTTTCAGAACTTCTTGCATGAAGTTGCTCCAACTGAAGAAACTATAATATGGGCAAAAACATATATCGAAGAAGATTATTTTGATGCATTGGTTATGTATCCATATCAACATTCCCAGTTGAACAACCTTAAACGTGATGATTTGAAGATTCCTTCAAGTTATTATGATAATCTATTAAAGCGGTTACCTATTTCAGAATCAATGTTAATTAGCGGTTATGCTCTTTCAAGTTTTGTGAACAGATTTCACTATGGTTATGCAATGAAAAATGTCAGAGATGAATTAGAAAAACAAAAATTATTCATAGATGGACAAAATATTCCTCCAGCTACATTTGATTCTTTACATGTATATGGAATTATTAAATATACTCCAGATGAACTACTTCGACAATTAGTATTGACAGAATTATTCAATCAACGTTTGGAAACATCAAATGTATCTCTCTTTGAAAACTATAAAGACATTATTGATACTTA
The DNA here is from genome assembly GCA_013202295.1 of Candidatus Zhuqueibacterota bacterium. Taxonomy (GTDB): domain Bacteria; phylum Zhuqueibacterota; class QNDG01; order QNDG01; family JABMRT01; genus JABMRT01. The sequence goes on along the minus strand of JABMRT010000254.1, from coordinate 15,430 downwards.
CATACAAGTATCATTTTTAAAGAAACCTCTTTATGATCTTTATAACAAAGTTAAAAGTAGCCTCGAAGATCCGCAAATCGCATCAGATGCAATACTAAAAAAATTAAATGGTTCATCTGTTGATCAAATTATGGAAAATATTTTCAAACATAACAAAGGAAACATAATTTATCTAGATTGTTGGGCAACTTGGTGCGGACCATGTAAATCTGAAATGCCACACTCAAAAAAGTTAATGGATCAATTTAAAAATAAGGATGTTTCTTTTGTCTATCTTTGCTTGGACTCTGAAGAAAAAGCATGGAAAGGATGCCTAGATGAGTTTAAACTGGGTGGTCAACACTATTTTTTATCTAAACAACAAAGTAATGATATGAGAGAAGTATTTGAAATTAATGGAGTTCCATATTATATTTTAATAAATAAATCAGAAACAATAGTTGAGAAAGGTTCACATTTAAGGCCAGCGACAGTAAAAGAAAAGATAGAAAAACTATTATAAATAAGTGGTTGTTGGCTCTGAGATTTTTTGCTAAATAGTTAAACTAATACACATAACAAGCTAATGCATGGGATTCAAACACGGTTCTATTTTGGGGGATTTGAGAGATTGGTCTAAAATCGTTAATCCTTATAATTCTCGTTTGTGTTCGAACCCATGATCAGCACGTTATGTGGCCAATTTTAACCTATTAATTTAGAGGATCAAATGAAATGGATTTTTAAACTTGGACTGATCATTCTGAACTTGACCTGCCTCACGTGCTCAAATGGCAATGGAATTTTACCTGAAGATCATTGGATTAAGGTTCGTGTCGATCCCACGGTGGAGCTCTTCTGCACCATCCATCGATTAGCAAATACTGGTGTAGATGACACACACGAACTCCCGAATTATATAAGGGATATCGAGCATTATTTTGCTCCATTTCGGAATCACAGGGCTGTCAACCTGGCAAAAAAGCTATGGGAGACCCATCGAATTAATATAAGTGCTCTAAGCACCCTTGTTGTTTATCTTGGTGATCCCCCGGAACTCATCCCCAGGAATCAACTTGATCCACTGCCTTCCGAACTTGATTCACGGTGGTCTGTCGATGTTATACCTGAGTTCATTGAAGCTGCCAGAGAGTTTTCAAGAGATTCAGAATATATGGTGTTTTTTGACAGCCAAAAGCAACTATTTGATCGTTCACAGATGAATCTGTACAAATCTCTTAATGATGAAAATATGCTCGATTGGTTCAAAATCTACTTCGGTTATGTGCCAAACAATTACACAATTATTGTTGGTATGCAGACCGGATTTGGAAATTATGGAGCGAGCATCACCCGAGGTGATGACACAAATGATTTCTATTCTATAATCGGTGCCCATTCGCCCTTTTTTTGGAATGGAATTCCAAGATTTTCATCTTCTTGGCTAACTCCTATAGTGATTCATGAGTTTTGTCATCCTTATATAAATCCTCTTATCGCACAAAACATAGAACTCCTAAAAAAATCGGGTGATATATTGTATTCATACAATAAAGCCAAATTGAACAAGATAGGCTGTCTTGCATGGGATGGTATGATGAATGAATACATCGTTCGCGCTTGTATCATTCGCTATTTTCATTCAAAGAAAGATAATAAAGCAGTTGAAAAACAAATTCGTAGCGATGAAAATCAGGGCTTAATTGGCATCCGAGCTCTTGCAGATCTTTTTGAAGAATATGAGAAGAATCGAGATAAATATCCCAAAATGGATTCCTTTATTCCACGGATAGCGATCTATCTTGAACAATATGTTACGTCTTTTAATGAAGGCACATAACAAATCAATGCAGGTGACATTTTTTCGCTACGCAAAAAAATGCACCTGAGTTCAGGTGTTATACATAATAAAATATTAGTAAGGGAAAAGTTATAAAAAAAAGTTTTTTTAATCCGAAAAAAATACATTAAAATTTCAATAGATGAATTTTTTGAATGAAAGGGTTTTATAAATGATAAAAGAAAAATATACACAATTGAGTTTAGCCCTCCAATTTGGTGGAATAAACAGAATAGTATTTTATCAAATCATATTTATTTTGACATTATTTATTAATTCATGTAATTCTAATCACAATAAAGAGATTACAAGTCAGGATATCAATACCATTAAGAATGATATAAAAAGGTATGAAGTAATAATTCGTACTAATGAATTAGAGAAATTAGAGTCCATTTTTACAGACGACATTGTTTTTATCAGACCTTATAATGACAATATTATTGGGATTGATAGTCTTCTGAAAATTCACTATTCTGGTCTACCAGACTTCCCAGGATTTTGGAAATCGGCTGATGAAATATATGGCCATGGTGATGTTGCATATACCTTTGGAAATTATGGTTTTTCAGAGGGAGAACCAGCAGGAAAGTATATGGAAATTAGAATAAAACAAACAGATGGATCTTGGCCAATTTCAAGATTGATTTGGAATGAGAATTCCCCAAATTAGAAGTTAATTAATTATACGGTATAACTGTGCCCAACAATGTATAAAAAAATAATAGCCGAAACAGTAGTAAATTGATTTGTTATAGACCGCTTCAACTTTATCATAAATTGAAAGATTTATGTTCCGCAATCGGCTACTATTCTTATACTAGCCGTTGAAAAATTAAAAAAAATTGAATTAAAAAAAGTGTATAACATTCAGGTGGAGTGAACTGCTAGAGCTGTCTTTTTTGCGGATTTTTTGGGATTTTTGAGAGTATACTTGGTGATGGATATTTTGGTGATATTATTCCCGCAGTCGCTCACCTTTGGCGTTAGGCCAATTTTTCATTGTTTAGAGTATTAATTTGAACTAAAATATAGTTTTGGGGAAATAATGGATTTTTATGATTTAGTGAGAAATCGAGAAAGTGTCAGGGATTATGATCCAGATAGGCCTGTTGACGGTGTCATTTTGAATCGGATTTTGAATGCTGGAAGGTTAGCTCCATCTGCATCCAATAGACAACCCTGGACATTTCTGCTTGTTTCATCAAAGGATAAACTAGAAAAAGTACGAGCATGTTATAATAAACCTTGGTTTCAGCAGGCTCCACACATTCTGATAATTATAGGGGACAAAACAAAATCTTGGATTCGTTCATACGATGGATATAATTCAATTGAAACCGATTTAACAATAGCAATGGATCATATAATTTTGGCAGCCGAATATGAAAACATTGGTACATGTTGGATTGAAGCTTATGATCCAAAAATATTGTCCGATGCAATCTCGCTCAAAGAAAATGAAGTTATATTTTCGATTACTCCTTTAGGGTATCAGAATAAGGGATATAAAAAACTGTGTAACAAACAGAGAAAACCATTAGAAGAAATAGTGAAAATAATTTAACAGTACCAAAATTCGTTGGTCAAACGAAATAATTGAAAAGGCCTAACAATCTCCTTATGCTTAACTGTTAGGCGTACAATATAATTGCTATACGAACTGGAATACAACTATTATGTCACAGATAACTTATTCAAAAATATCTTCTTTGGGAACGCCTTTAATCGCATTTTTGCTTGAAAGTTGACTAAACAAAAAGTGAATCAATAGCCCAATTCCCCAAGCTACTAGAAGTAGGAGAAAATGGCTAAAATCTTCATATTGAGAAACAAAACCTAATGAATGCAAAAGAAGGGCTATAACATTGAAAATTACATAGGTCATGAGATGATATTTGAAGCCAAGATAAATAACACCAATGTTGATGTCCTCGGATTTTCCAAGCACAAATGCTGTTATGAAAATTGTAACACCATAAATAATTGCAGTTGCCCACAGCATTACGTGGTTATGATTGGTGATTGATAGACTTAAAAAATAACGGAAACCGATTGTATAGAGAATGAAAAGCACGCTGAATATTTTAAGATTTCTTGATAATTTAAACATTATTATCTCCTTTCGATAATATAAGATCAGTCAAATTTTCATTAAAAAATAATTTTATATTTCTTTCAATAAATTCGTTAAGTATATCATGTCCAAGAGTTGTTAAATAATAATATTTTCTTTCTGGACCTTTATTACCTTTACCAGTATTAAAATCAACCATTTCAAGATCATGATACTTTCTTAATGTTCGATATAGACTTTGTCCTTCACAAGTGATTGTATTGTTAGACTTTGTTTCAATAAAATCTTTAATTTCATTAACATATTTAGGATTTTCTTTTAGAGATAAAAATAACCAAAAAGTAAGTTGACCTTTTTTATAAGTATCCTCCCATGATTTAAGGAGCTGTTGTTTGTACGTTTCATTATTTTTCATATTTTGCTTTCTATTAGTTTGTATTATACAAGTTGAACTATACCATTATACAGCAATAGATTTTCATTGTCAAGCATATTTTAAAATAAATTGCAGTAAATAATTATCATTTTTTCTGTAATGCCTTAAAATAAATGCCTAACAATAAAAATCAACCTGACTGGAACAGCAATGTGCGAATCCGAATTTCTGGTGCTACGCAAAAGGTTTTTTAAAATCTCGAAGATCTGTTCACCGCAAGTTCCAGCAGGTTATTTTTGGCGTTATATGTAAATGAGAATTACAATTGTTGTTTGACGAACAGGAATATCAAATTGTAAAAAGAAACATTCAAATTAATGTTTTGTCCACTGATTTAGAAAAATAAGAATAATGTATATATACTACCACTTACAGTAATGAAATAGAGAGCATTATGAAAACTAATTTATTTAAAATTGAAATTGTATTGTCGATGTTTTTTTTGGGGGGTATCTATCTGAAAAGCCAGACAATCACTTATCCAATTGTTGAAACAGGTGTTGTTGATTATTATGATAATACATCTATGATATCCACCCCATCTGAAGGACAATCCTTTTATGGACAAGATGCAACGTATCAAGGTGATAATTCATCATATACTAACAATGGAGATGGGACGATTACGGACAATGTAACAGGGCTAATTTGGGAAAAAGATATGCGGACTAAGATATCTTATGCAGATGCTTTTATTAAAGCTGATACCATGACACTGGGGGGATATAACGATTGGAGAGTGCCAACAATTAAAGAATTATACTCATTAATACTTTTTACTGGCAAAGTCAATAATACAGTTCCTTCTGAAATGTTTATTGACTCTACATATTTCAATCAACCACTCGGAGATACGACAATTGGAGAACGCTTAATTGATGCTCAGACTTGGTCGGCGACACTATACAAGAGTACGACAATGATAGGTGATTCAACTGTTTTTGGAGTTAATTTTTTAGATGGTAGAATTAAAGGATATCCGAAATATGCACCCGGAAGCAATAATATCGTTCCTGAAGCCATGTATTTTAGAATGGTGAGAAGTAATGTTTATTATGGAGTCAACAGTTTTATTGATAATGGAGATGAAACGATAACAGATAATGCAACCGGATTAATTTGGCAAAAAGCAGATGATGGAAATTCCAGGAATTGGGAAGATGCTTTGGCCTATGCAGAAAGTCTGACGTTTGCAGGTTATTCTGATTGGAGATTACCCAACGCAAAAGAATTGCAAAGTATTGTTGATTACACGAGATGTCCTGATATTACAAACTCGCCATCAATAGATGCCATTTTTACAACTACTGAAATAACGGATCCTGATGGGAATTCTGGACAATATCCATATTTTTGGACAAGCACAAGCCATTTAGACGGAAGTAATCCTTATTCCGGGGCGGTTTATGTTGCCTTTGGAGAAGCACAAGGGAAAATGAATAACATGCTGATGGATGTTCACGGTGCAGGAGCTCAACGAAGTGATCCTAAAGTTGGAGACATATCAAATTATCCTGATTTTTTTGGTCCACAAGGAGATGTAAGATATGTATTCAATTATGTCAGGTGCGTAAGAGATGCATATTTAACCTCTGCTGTTAAAAATAACAAAAGAAGTAAACCTATGTCGTTTAAATTAGAACAGAATTATCCGAATCCATTTAATCCATCTACAGAAATTTCATACAATTTGCCGGAACAAAGTTTTGTAACCTTAAAAGTTTATGATGTTTTGGGCAGAGAGATTTTCACTTTAGTAAATGAAGATAAACCAGCAGGAACTTACAGAATTAATTTCGATACAATAGGACTTGGGAGTGGTGTTTACTTCTACCAGTTGAAGGCAGAAAATTTTATGGAAAAAAAGAAAATGATATTAATCAAATAAGGTGCTTAAGCAAGAAGTTGCTTTGCTGAACGTGGTTGTTTGACGGGTTGCTTGGAAAAATAAAACTTGATCGCCCTGAGGTTCCACCCTCTGGGCGTTTATTATTGGAGGGCTTAGCCCTCAATCTTTGGCACCCCAAGGATTGGGACCCTTGGGCGATCATAAAACTCTTTGTTAAAGAGATGTATATAATATATTGATTTATTATCGTCTCTTTAATATATTATCTTATAAACAATACAAGACCTGCCCCCTGTTTTCACACTTGCGTCATTCACGGTTTGAACTTTCAGACTGACCTTTTTAGGAGAATGCATCATGAAAACACATCAGTTTATTACCTTTGTTTTATTCTTCAGTATGTCGAGCCTGTTCAATATTGCCACAGCAGAGCAAAATTTTTCTCCCCAAAATCAAAACAATCAGGATCAACCTCCATTTGGCATTTTTTCTACGCCTCTTGATAGCAGCACAGTCAGGAGCGCTATTCATGTGACCGGATGGGTTGTAGATGATAACGGTGGTTTGAGTGTTAAAATTTACCGGCTGCATAATAACAATCTGATTTATATTGGCGACGCACATATCGTCAAGGGTTCCAGACCGGATGTCACGACGGCCTATCCAGACTATTATGGTGACGGCTGGGCATATCTCATGCTCACCAACTTTTTGCCCAACGGCGGAAACGGCACTTTTACCCTTTTCGCCATTGCAACAGATGCTTTGGGCCAAAGTGTCACTCTGGGATCAAAAACGATCCACTGTGATAATGCCAATGCAGTGACACCCTTCGGTCTTATTGATACGCCAACACAGGGGGGTATTATCTCCGGCGAGAGTTATATTAACTGGGGTTGGGTTTTAGCGCCGCAGCCGAACAAAATCCCCATAGACGGTTCAACAATCAATGTATATGTGGATGACGTAAACCTGGGGCATCCCCAATACGATATATACAGATCGGATATTGCTGCACTTTTTCCAGGCTATGCAAACAGCAATGGCGCCGCTGGTTATTTTTATCTGAATACGACCCTATATGAGGACGGTGCACATACCATTCAGTGGACCGCGTCGGATAGCGCCGGCAATACAGATGATATCGCTTCGTGGAATTTTTACATTCAAAACGGTCCGGAAATCGATGTGCGGGCGAACGAGATTCCCATTGCCAGTGGAGATACGATTCCCTCTGTAACCAGCCGCACGGATTTTGGTTATACTGCTATCAATAAAAATTCCGGTCCTGTGAAATATACAATATGGAACACGGGCGCATCAGAACTTCATTTAACAGGAACCCCCATTGTCTCGCTGACGGATTCGGTTTTTACGGTCGTCAACCAGCCACCGGCTGTGGTACCGCCCGGCGACAGCGTCTCTTTTGATGTTATTTTTTCGCCCACGATCGAGGGTTCCCATTCGGCTGATGTGATTATCGAGAATGAGGACGCGGATGAGAATCTCTATACATTTCGTATTACCGGCAATGGCTATGCCGATACCGATTCGCTATATCTGGTGGCGCTTTATGACAGCACAGATGGTCCGAACTGGACCAATAACACGAACTGGCTCGCAGGACCCATATCGACCTGGTACGGCATAACAACAGATGGTCCCTATGTGACGGAAGTAAATCTCCTAAACAACAATTTGAGCGGTTCTATCCCTGCCCAAATCGGCGATATCAGGTTTCTGCAAAAACTCAATCTGTCGTTCAATCAGATAAATGGTGCTATCCCTCCGCAGATCAGCCTGCTCGATTTTTTAACAAATCTGAATCTGGGCAACAATCAAATGCAGGGGAGCATACCTCCGGAGATTGGTCAGCTGAACCTTGTAGAACTTTCCCTGCTAGGCAATCAACTCGAAGGCCCAATTCCTCCCGAAATCGGAAATTTGTCACAATTGAATACACTCAACCTTTCATCTAACAACCTGATCGGTTCAATACCGCCGCAACTCGGCAATCTGACGAATCTCACATCTTTGATATTAAGGAGAAACCAATTGTCGGGTGATATCCCTGACCAGATATGGAACATGTTAAACTTACATGGCCTTTATCTGGAAGGAAACCAGTTGACCGGCAGCATATCCGGGCAGATTGAGAATCTGGAAAATTTGAATGCATTGGATTTGTCATCCAATCAGCTCTCTGGAACAATTCCGACTGAAATCGGAGGTCCCAATCTTTACCTGCTGGCTCTGGACGATAATCAGCTTGAAGGGGAGATACCGGAAGAGATATGGAGTAAGAACAAGATGCAAGAGCTGATCCTCAGTGATAACCGACTTTCCGGTGTGCTGCCACCTGAAATCGGACAACTCTTGAAATTATTGGATTTTTCTATTGAAAATAATGAATTTGAGGGTCCGGTTCCGTCCGAAATCATAAGCCTGGCTCAGATGGATCATCTGTCAATCGCGGGCAACCGTTTTACTGATTTGCCTGATCTCTCGGCCATGACGAGTTTGAGATGGGTGTATGTTCAAGACAATTTATTGACGTTTGAGGATATTGAACCCAATATCGGTGTGGCCTCTTCTTTTCGTTACTCGCCGCAGGATAGTGTGGGTACAAAACAGGATACAACCGTCGACTTCGGGTCAGCGCTGGTTTTTTCGGTTTTTGTGGGTGGCACTGCCAACCAGTATCAATGGACAAAGGACGGGCAGGATATCCCCGATGCGGATCAGCAGGAATTCACCATACCTGTTGTGACGCACGATGATTCGGGCTTTTATATCTGTAAAATTACAAACACCATTGCCACGGAATTGACTCTCTATAGTCGGCCTGTCAGCGTACATGTGATCGGTGGTGTCGGTGTTGTTGACGACGCCTTGCAGCGTCCCCGGGAATTTGCACTACATCAGAATTATCCCAATCCCTTTAATCCCGTAACAAAACTAAGTTACGATCTGCCGGAACGCGGTTTTGTCTCTATCAAGGTTTATAATGTCCTGGGAAAAGAGGTGGCAACACTGGTCGAAATCAGTCAAAATGCCGGATTTTATAACATCCACTGGGAGGCAGGACAATTCCCCAGCGGAGTTTATATTGTGAAAATGAAAAGTAAGGATTTTGTCAAAAATATCAAGGTTGTTTTAGAAAAATAGCAAAGATGCAATTCAGATCGTCGATCGCCCAGGGAATCCCTTAATCATCGGTAGCTTTGTGACCACCTATCTAGGAATTCCACTAGCAGCCTTCAATTCTTCTTCATCTATTTCGGGATCTTCTGCGTCTGATCTCTCGGGCACCGATCGACAGGACAGCCCGGCTACTTGCTGAGCCTTCTTTTTTACGTCTATTGGATTGAAACCCTCTGGCAATCTGTTTTCTGAATCTCGTATTTAGTGTGATCATAAAAGAAAACCGTTTGCATTTTTAATCTGACTTTGTGAATTGTATTCAAATCATGATCTTTTTGAGCGACATCATTTATATCTGCACGGGCACCCGGACTCTTATTGTTGAATATTCAGGAGAGACATGTGTATGAATATATATAGAAGTGATACCCATCGTCATACTCATGTACGTCTCGTATTCAAGCCAGGTAATGTGGAACCAAATTGGAAAAGCAGGATCATTCGGTATAGACATTTTTAATAAAGTGCGAAAACATGGAAACAGGAGTTCGTAGTCGGGAGACAGAACAAAAAATTGTTTATTTGATAAAATCGTTGCGTTTGAGGAAAAATCCGTTTATCATCACATATGATTATTATACGGTTCAGCATCATCATGAGGTTTATTATGATAAATAAAAAGCATTTGATCACACAAAGTATGCCATACAATAAATGGACAACCATTCTTATTGGAGTCATGTGCATATTCGGATTATCCTCGTCAGGCCGAACAGAACAAGGATATGAGAGTATTCATAATCCTGTGGCAACGTTTTCAATCGTTGCGCGGGATTCCGTCACTGGTGAGTTGGGTATTGCAGTGGCATCCCGATTTTTTGCGGTCGGTACAGTTGTTCCATGGGCGAAAGCCGATGTGGGCGCGGTTGCCACACAATCTTTCGCAAATACCTCTTTCGGGTGGCGCGGGCTGGAATTATTGGAAAAAGGGGTAACACCGGATGAAGCTGTAAGAATTTTGTTAAGAACAGATCCTGAACCTGAAAAACGACAATTCGGCATTGTGTCCGAAGAGGGGAAATCAGCAACTTATACAGGCAATGCATGTAATCCATGGGCCGGAGGCCGAAATGGGCCGGATTATGCAATTCAGGGAAATATTCTTACTGGCGAGTCGGTTGTATCTGCCATGGAAACCGAATTCTTGCAAACACACGGAACTTTGGCAGAAAGACTATATGCGTCATTGATGGCTGGGGAGAAAGAAGGCGGAGATGCCCGTGGAAAACAGTCTGCTGCCCTGCTGGTCGTCAAAAAGAATGCGGGGTATGGCGGATTTACTGACAGGGCCATTGATATTCGCGTTGACGATCATCCAGAGCCGTTTAAGGAATTGGGACGGCTGCTGATCTATGCCCAAATGAATTATGCATGGAATGAAGCATGGACACTCTTTACCCGGAAAGAATATATTCAAGCATTGCCCTTCATGGAGCATACAGCCAAGCTGGTACCGGAAAATCCCGAAGTATTCTATGATCTTGCAGTGATACGGCTGGCTGCGGGTCAGAAGGATGCATCCTTGAAAGCATTGGAAAAAGCAGTACTGCTGAATCCCAAATTGAAAAAACAGGCAATCGGTGATGATGACCTGAAAAACCTGGCCGATGATCCGAAATTTAAACTAATTATCCAATAAACATAAAGAGTTGAAGCAATGAGGTTAAAAAGTACTCATTTGAATAGCACTTTCTGAATAATTCGATAAATGATTAATTATTAATCACATCACTTGAGCTTCTGAGGAGTTATCATGAGAACGGTTAAATATCTTTTTATCTTATGTTTTATACTCATATTGCAGCAATCCTTATCTGCACAAATCCAGACTGAAGCTATCCGGATCAACCAGGTTGGATTTTACCCGAATGGGCCAAAACTGGCTATCGTTGTTGAACCGTCTGCCGAGCAATTCCATGTCACGTCACCAGATTTACAGGATACTGTTTTTACAGGCAACCTAAGCAGTACAAGATACTGGGAGTACTCTGCGGAAAATGTAAAACAGGCTGACTTCACTGAATTGAAAAATATTGGTACTTTTGTTGTTCTGGTGCCTGGTTTAGGCTATTCAGCACCATTTGATATTAAACCACGTGTGCATCAGGAAGTCGCCAGGGCCGCCACCAAAGCATTTTACTTTCAGCGTATGTCGATCGAGCTCACAGAAGAATTTGCGGGTCAGTGGCAGCGGCCAATGGGACATCCGGACAATGAGGTGCTCGTTCATTCATCAGCCGCATCTGTAGAGCGCCCTGAAGGCACGGTTCTTTCATCTCCACGAGGCTGGTATGATGCAGGCGATTATAATAAATATATCATAAATTCGGGGATCAGTGTGTACACGCTGTTATCCATATACGAACACTTTCCTGAATATTGTATGGAGCTGGACACTCATATTCCTGAAAGCAGCAACACCATCCCGGATGTGCTGGATGAGTCATTATGGAATATCAGATGGATGTTATCCATGCAGGATCCAAATGACGGCGGCGTGTATCATAAATGCACACATGCGAATTTTAGTGGTGCTGTGATGCCGCATCAGGCAACCTCGCCCCGATATGTGGTCCAGAAAAGTTCCACTGCTGCACTGAATTTTGCATCGGTCATGGCACAGACAAGCCGGATATTCCGTGAATTTGAAACTGAATTGCCAGGATTTGCAGACTCCTGTTTAACGGCCGCAGTCGATGCATGGAACTGGGCTCGTAAGAATCCGGATGTCTATTATCGGCAAAATGATAACAATCAAACATACCTGCCGCAAATCACGACCGGGGAATATGGCGACAGCAATGATGACGATGAATTCAAATGGGCAGCAGCTGAGTTATTTATTACGACGCTGGAGGACAGCTTTATCACTGCTGTTGATCCCTTATCAGACAATACCACATCCATACCTGGATGGAATTCGGTTGAAACCCTGGCGTTTTATTCTCTGGCCCATCACCGGAAGAATTTAAGTGCTGCAGTGGATACAACTGCATTGAAAGATCGTTTGATTCAATTTGCCGATCAGATAAAAGATGAGTTGGCAAATTCAGCATATCAAGTTCTTCTTACAACATTCCCCTGGGGAAGCAACGCTGTGGCAGCCAACCAGTCCATGGCCATGATTCAGGCCTTTGATTTAACCGCCGATTCAACATATCTGGACGCAGCCATTGCCAATCTGGATTATATATTGGGACGCAATGCCACAACCTATTGTTTTGTTTCTGACCAGGGGGATAATCCTCCCATGCATTTCCATCATCGTCCATCCGAAGCGGATGATATCATTGCTCCTGTGCCCGGATTGCTTGCCGGTGGACCCAATCCGAGTCAGCAGGACAATTGCCCGGACTATCCCTCTGATCTCCCGGCACGGTCCTATTTGGATTCCTGGTGCAGTTATGCGTCCAATGAGATCTGCATCAACTGGAACTCTCCACTGGCGTATATAGCCACTGCCATAGAAGCAATCCTTTCATCAAACGGAAAACCCAATACCCTAACAATCAATTTGACTTCTCCCGGGGATGATGAATCCTTTACTACGTCGGAGATCATCTCAATTTCCGCTGAAGCTTCTATTACAGATGGCAGCATCGTAAAAGTTGAATTCTATGCAGATCAAATTAAAATTGACGAAACGGATAATGAACCCTTCACCGTTCAATGGGAAGATGCATTACCGGGCGTCTATGAAATCACTGCCAGAGCCTTTAGTGAATCAGGTGACTTCCGGACCTCTGAACCTGTTCAGATCACTGTATTTAATTCAGAAGCCGTTGGCAGTGTCTTGCTTGTCGTTGGCTCCCCCGAGTTGAACAGCGGTGATTACACAGTGCGGAATATCTTGATTCAGAATGATTATCATGTCACAATTCAGGATGATGCGGACACAGTAGCCTTTCATGTGGATGACAAAGATGTGATTCTAATTTCTTCAACTGTTGCATCAGTCGGCAATATCAGATCTCAATTAATCAATATCAATGTGCCATTAATAAGCTGGGAAATCTCATTGTTTGATGATTATGGCTGGACCGGCAGAAAGAGAGATACAGATAACGGAATGACATCGGGTACATCTATTGATATTGTGAATGACTCCCACCCCATTGCAGCCGGCTTATCAGGAACGGTTCAGGTCACCGCTCAGGAGGAGGATTTGCATTGGGGAGTGCCCAATGAGAATGGGGTGATTGTTGCCACCCTGGAGGGAAACCCGGATAACGCTACAATATTCACTTATGAAACAGGCGATCTCATGTATAAAGATATGATTGCAAAAGCACGAAGGATCGGTTTTTGTTTTTCGGATGAGAGTTCCACAAGTTTTACTGAAAAGGGGTGGCAATTCTTTTTACAGGCCGTGATGTGGGCAAAAGCCGGTGAAAGGCTGGCTGTGGATGAAGAAATCCGGATTAAACCCAGCACAAATCAGCTCTTTATGAATTACCCTAATCCTTTCAATCCCGAAACATACATACACTATGTTCTGAAAGATCCGGCGGATGTGTCTATTACCATTTATAATGCAATGGGACAAACCATCGCAACATTGATCGAGAAGTTTCAATATGCCGGAAATTATCATGTGCAATGGGATGGACGTGATGATAGCGGGAACTGGGTTAGCAATGGGATCTATTTCTATAAGATGAAAGCCGGTGATTTTTTACAAACCCGGAAGATGGTTTTATTGAAATAGATCATATTCGGGACGAACTTCAAAATCTGATGGATTAAAATCCTTTCCCCGGGGCATTATCATACTGAATCCCGCCCGGGCGGGATGAGGTAGAAGGATGTAAATATTTCCCTTGCATTTTCAATGGTTTGTTTTTGAGAAATCAACTATGTTTTTTCCAATAATAGACAAATTATCAATACAAGATCAAAAATGATTTTTTACAATATTTGACAATTTTCAAAACGGTTTGGGTATATAATACTATGTTATTCGTGTAAATCGGTGAATCATTTAATAATATAAATTGAAGGAGAAATAATGACAAAACGTATTGGAATTCTATATTTCTCCCCTACAAAAACTACTAAAAAGATTTGTCAGGCAATAGCATCAGGTATGGGAGCAAATGAGCCTAAAATATTTAATATGACACTTCCAAATAGCCGAAGTGAATTTATAACTAATTCAAATCAAGTAACTGAGAATATCGATCACTTAATTGTTGGTGCCCCTGTTTATTCCGGGAAACTTCCATTACAGGTGAAAGAATGTCTTCGAAGTTTAAAAAGCAAAATAACTACATGTAGCGCAATAGTAGTTTATGGTAATAGAGATTTTGGAATTGCTCTTTATAATATGGTGGAGCTGCTATCAGGAAATGGATTTAGAGTCATCTCTGCTGGTGCATTTATTGGACAACATTCCTATTCAAATATCTTACCTATTGCTATTGGAAGACCCGATGAATCAGATATCAAAAAAGCACAGCAGTTTGGATTAAACACATTAAATTCTAATAAATATTTACAACAAAAAGATGTGCCTATCCAAATTGATTCTGCTTCAAAGTCTGATAAATATGATTCAATCAAACCACTCTATTTAGCAAAAATTTGCATTAAATGTGGTAAATGTTCTCAAGTCTGCCCACTTGCTTTAATATCATCAGATAGTGGTAGGTATCGAAATCCTATTTCAAAAAGAAAGTGTATAGGCTGTATGGCCTGTGTTTACAATTGTGAGACAAAAGCACGCATCCTAAAAGGCAATATTTTCATTAAATTATTAATGAAATTAATTCTTAATAAAGCACAAAATGAACGTAGAGAGCCATTATTAATAATCTCTTGATATAAAAGCATTGCGATCCAGTTAAGCTGTAAAAGATGATTAGTAATTTACGAATAACACAGGTTTCAACGCGGATCTCTGACGCGATCCGGCTCTGCACTTCGTGCAGAAAAAGTCTAAAATCAAAAAATTGGACAGTACATTTCGGCTCGCGACCGCTGAAACAGACTATGTGTAAGTGATTATTAGAAAAAGTTATTCAAGGTGAACCAATGAAATTACGT
>JABMRT010000253.1 GCA_013202295.1 Candidatus Zhuqueibacterota bacterium | reverse complement strand
GAGCATCTGCTGCAGCTCATCCAACGTGGCACCACCCCCGAGTGACTTGACAACCGGAAATTCAACCAACTCGAGAAGCCGGGTGCCGAAACGAAGTCCTGCGATTTGCATTGGGTCATCCTTCCCGTTAAACGCATTTTACGGATGCCTGTTTTCGTAATATAATCTTAAATATTCCAAAACCAAACACTTTAGGAATATATTATGCCAATTTGCTGGATTTTCTTAATTGTTAAAAAACCGATGGATAGCATCCTTTGTGTAACTCATCCTGAATGGGTTTTTGAATATTTAAATGTCGATTATTCCCTCGGGATGGAGTCTGGCATTATCGGTATGAGTAACAATGAAAATCTATTAGGTTGAATTTTCTGGATTTTCATTCATAATAAATCTATATAAGGCACCTTCTTCCATATCACACGGGTAAACATTGCATATTTTGTACAAATGAAATGCAATATGAAATCAATTGGGCTGGAAAACCATCAGGCTCGGATTTGGTATACTTCTTGCGAAGGTGCTACTGAAATACATGAGAAATTCATACTATACCGGGAGCCTAATGGACCAATCATCACAATCCTTTAATCACTTCGTTGAAAAGGTCGTACTGCATAACAAATTGGTGTCCGAATCCAGGCTGAAACAGGCCAAAGCTTTTCTTGATAAAAAATCCGATATGACATTGTTGGATATCCTTGTGAAAGCCGAATTGCTCAAGGCCAGGCACGCAGAACTTATTCTGACCCGGTTTGATAAAATGAAAGAGGAATCCAACCCGGTTGTCGCAGCACCGAAACCTCAACCGACGACCACACCAGCGCCTAAAAAACCTTTGGAAAATTCTGCATTTATTTCCAAGCAAAATCAGAACACTCAACGGTCATTGTCCGACCTGCTGGCCGCTGCGCGAAGTCAGGGTGCATCTGATTTACATATTATACCTGGTCAACCGCCTCTCATTCGATTAAACGGGCGCCTTAAACACCTGGACGAAACAGCAATGAGCGCCGACGAGGCACAGGAACTCTTGCCCAGTCTTTTAACCGATGAAGAAAAACAGTTGCTTCGCGAAACACAGGCATTGGATACCTGCTGCGACATCCCCGGACAGGGACGATATCGCACATGCATCGTCAGGCAAGGCAGCGGTTTGGATGGTTCTTTCAGAATTATCAATGCCCTGGTCCCCTCTTTTCAGGATCTCAAGCTTCCAGAAGTTCTTCGACGCCTGACAGAATACCAACAGGGACTTGTTCTCGTTACCGGTCCAGCAGGAATGGGCAAGTCAACCACATTGGCCGCTATGGTCGAGCTTATCAATCAATCTCGTGACGAGCATATTATCACGTTGGAAGATCCCATCGAATATGTATTTAAACCGAAAAAAGCCCATATCAGTCAACGGGCGGTCGGTTCACATACCCAGAGCTTTGCGGCTGCACTTCGTGCCGCGCTGCGTGAGGACCCTGATGTGATTATGGTCGGCGAACTCCGGGATCAGGAAACGGCTTCTCTGGCCATAACTGCGGCTGAGACGGGCCATCTGGTATTTGCCACGTTGCATACAAACAGCGCTTCACAGACCATTATTCGGCTGTTGGATTTCTTCCCGCCCAAACAACAAAACCAGATCCGGACCATGATCAGCGAATCAATTCGAGGCGTTATCTGTCAACAGCTCATACCCAACCAGGCCGGAACAGGCCGTTTGCTTGCACTGGAGATGATGTTTAATATACCGGCCATCGGTAATTTGATTCGTGAGGAAAAACTTTACCAGTTACCCAATATCATCAAGATTAACCACAAACTCGGCATGAAACTAATGGAAGAATCCATTCAGGAACTGCTTAAAACCGGCGAGATGGACCCGAACGAGGCCCACAATGCCGTGGTAGAACAAAAACTATTTCAGGATACACAGTAACTTTTTGACTTTATGTGAACCGGATATGTAAAATTACTATAGTCAAATTAAATAGCAAATATCCAGATGCAAAATGACAAAGTAAAAATTAAATATGACCTCAGGATAACCCATCTATGCCAAGACTGTACTATGCTCTTTCTATTTTTAATATTTAATCTGTAGTTTTTATATTTAATGTTTTATTTTTAATTTTAAAAATTTATAAGGAAAATCCATGGCCCAGATCGACCGGCTCTTTGATAAATTGCTCCAGAAGGAAGGTTCTGACCTCCACCTTCTCGAAGGAGAGAAACCTAAAATCCGCGTACATGGTCGCTTGAAAGCGATAGAGGATGAAGCAAAACTCGATCGAAAAACCATTGAGTCATATCTAAAAGAAATTTGTCATGATGAGCGATGGGAATACTTCAAGCAGACCAAAGATCTGGATTTCGCCTATGATAAAGATGCCCACTCACGGTTTCGTTCAAATTACTACTATCATTTGCATGGCATGGGTGCTGTGTTCCGTATTATTCCGACACAGATAAAAACACTTGAAGAATTACAGCTGCCACCCGTGCTTAAAAAATTCGCTGAGCTGAAATCAGGCTTGGTTCTCATTACCGGTCCAACCGGATCCGGTAAATCAACTACACTCGCCGCATTGATTGATTATATCAATTCCCGCGAGACAAAGTATATTCTAACCATTGAAGAGCCGATTGAATTTGTTCACAAGAATAAAAACAGTTATTTCTGTCAGCGCGAGGTGGGCGAAGACACCCCTTCATTTGCCCAGGCACTCCGTGATGCAAGTCGGCAGGATGTGGATGTGATTCTCGTAGGTGAAATGCGGGATTATGTGACCATTTCTCTCGCACTATCCGCTGCATCCATGGGAGCCCTGGTTTTTGGTACGCTACATACCAACTCAGCCAGCAAAGCTATTGACCGGGTTGTGGATGCGTTTCCGGCTGATGAACAGGGTAAGGCGCGTACCATGCTTGCCGATGCCCTGCGCGGTGTATGTGCACAGCTTCTGCTAAAAACAGCGGATGGAGCGGGCCGCATTGCTGTGAATGAAATCCTGCTTGCTACCCAGGGTCTCTCTAAAACCATCCGTGAAGGCAACTCCGCCAATATCCGCAATATCATTCAGGCCGGTAAATCGAACGGCATGCAGTTCATGGACGACATGATCGAGGATTACCTGAATAAAGGTCTGATCGAAGGACTTGAAGCCTATATGAAGGCCCAGGATAAAAAGCGCTTTGAGCAATTCGCACCCAAAAGTCTGGTTTAATCCCAAATCTCTAAATAACTTCCAGGAAAATGCTCTCTCAGTCTTCTGCCGGAAAAAAGCCTTGTATTTCTCCACACTCTTTTCATAAATTGTGTATATATGGATTCTCCATGGATCAATATCACTGAAGCGTCGTGTTTCATACAAAAAAAATACGCGCCGCCGGATGTCCGAACCGCGATTATTCTGGGCTCTGGCTTGGGCGCGCTCGCGGATGAGCTACAATCACCACGCATCGTGGAAACCGCCTTTATCCCGCACTGGCCGACCTCGACAGTAAGCGGTCACAAGGGCCGGTTGATTTTCGGTGAGCTGGACGGAACTCCGCTACTTGTCGTTCAGGGCCGTGTGCACTATTATGAAGGATATCAAATGGATCGGGTCGTGTTTCCGGTCCGTGTACTCGCACAGCTCGGAATTCGCAACTTGATCGTGACCAATGCAGCCGGTGCGTTGAATCCGGAGTT
The DNA here is from genome assembly GCA_013202295.1 of Candidatus Zhuqueibacterota bacterium. Taxonomy (GTDB): domain Bacteria; phylum Zhuqueibacterota; class QNDG01; order QNDG01; family JABMRT01; genus JABMRT01. Next base: position 7,063 of record JABMRT010000253.1, on the reverse strand, counting down.
TAGTCCCGGTGATTTGATGATCATCGAAGATCATATCAACCTGATGGGTACGAATCCACTCATCGGGCCCAATGAAGATAATCGCGGCCCACGATTCCCGGACATGTCTGAACCGTATAATCGCGCTTTCATTCAAACCATGGAAAAAGCCGCATTGGAACTCGATATCCCGATTCAAAAAGGAGTCCTGGCTGTCACGCACGGCCCGACCTATGAGACGGCTGCGGAAGTAAAGATGCTTCGGACTCTCGGTGGCGACGCGGTCTGCATGTCCACTGTGCCGGAAGTGATCGCGGCCGTGCATCTGGGTCTGCGAAACCTCGGCATTTCATGCATCACAAACATGGCAACCGGCCTGTCTGATTCAAAACTCAGCCACAGTGAAGTAGAGCTAACCGCTGGCATCGCGCGTGATAAATTCATCCGGTTGATTCGTAAAATCATTCCAACCCTTGACATCATCTAAGCCTGCATCATGAACCTTTGGGATCTGAAAGCCGGATTGTATCATGCGGCCCGTTGTATGCCATTGATCCGAAAGATATTGGATCGGGAGATCGAAAACCTGAAATTACTCCTGGATGAAGCAGGCATTCATCCTGAAGAAGTACTGGATATCGGAATCGGATCAGGCAGTTCGTGGATTATATTTCGGGAAAGTGTGGCGGGATTCGGAATTGATCAATCTCATGCCATGCTCGGGCAGGCACAAAAACGTATTTCAGGATTGAATCCCGTCGTCGCCAGTGCATTGCATTTACCGATTACGGAAGGACGGCTACAGTTCGTTTCGGTGATCGGATTGGCCGAGTACATTAGGGATAAAGCAGGATTATTAGATGAATCCATACGGATTCTCAAACCTGGAGGATGGCTGCTTATCACAATCCCGACGGGAGGTGTGATGAACCGATTACGGAACCTGCTGGGCAATCCCTTGTATATTAAGGGACAAACGGAGTGGGAATCCATGCTTGAAGCGCGTAGTTTGCATGTGGTTGGAAAGAAACGATCCCTGCTTCAAATTCAATATCTGCTTCAACTGAAATTAAATCCATAAAGGAACCTGATCATGATAAACTGTATGAGCCGTTTCCTGATCCTCTTCTGGTGCAGCACTACCGCAATCGCACAAACCCTCTCCGATCGCCAGATTCACTACCGCCCGGGTGACTGGATCAGCTACCCGGTTACACGGTTTGTAAATTCTGTAACTTTGGACGAAGAGACCATCTATTTTGGCACCACGGGTGGCATCCTTCAATACAAATTCTACGAAAACCTCTGGGATGCCCCGATCACGGTAAGCGATGGCCTGGCCGGCGGGGCTGTTACCGCACTTATTTATGATAACAAGTCATCGCGATTGTGGGCCGCAACAAGCTCGCTCTGTTATCGGGAACCGGCCTCGGAATATTGGTACGTCTTCTCCCAATCGGAACTGGGACATATTCAGGACCTGGGAGTAAGTAGTCAGGCAATCTGGGTCGCGGCATCAAATGGAATTTGGAAAGTGGATCGTCTCTCACTGAGACTGAGCAAATCGGACGAATCCGCTGCCGAAAAAGCCAATGTGCAATGGGGAGATGCGCCCTGGAAATACAATGAAGAATCTCCGGAACATTTTTTTGTGGATAATAGCTATCTCTGGTTCCCTGAAGGTTATGTGCAGGATACACACCTCAGACGATTTGAACTTACCAACACGCTTCAGGATGGCTTCAGCAATTTATGGATCGGCACCTGGGGACTCGGAGCGGGCGTTGCGGAACTGCATACCAAATCTCTGAAATTTCTTCCGTTCGGCATTTGGTCACCCGATGTGCAAGCCATGACGTGGGATGACACCGGCCTATGGGTTGGCGGCTTGTCGGGACCGGACGAATCCGGCGGGATTTCGTATTGGAATCTCGATTCAGATCAATGGATCTATTATGAGGCCCCTTTTATTTCACATCTATACAGCCATGAGGTGAATGCCATTGTCGCTGGGGAGAATGCGGTCTGGTTCGGTACGCGAGAAGGGCTCAGCCGATACGATCAGGAATCCGAACGCTGGCGCACCTGGACCGGCCATGACGGCCTCTGGTCTGATGAAGTAACCACGCTGGCATTGGTGGACAGAAACCTCTGGATTGGAACACCCGCAGGCATCAACCGCTTTTATATCAAGGAAGAAGTCCTTGAGCAGGTGCGCGAAAGAGCGCTCATTCATCGCACAATCAATCACCTGGAACCCGACGGAGAAGATCTCTGGGCTGCCACGGATCAGGGGCTCTTTCATTATATGGGAGAGGAACAACTCTGGCAGGTTGAGCCTGGATATAGAGGACTGCTCTATCAGGAGGCCTGGTCTGTCTCCGCAAATGAAGACGAGGTTTGGGTAGCCACCGATGACGGGATTATGGTTTTGAATAAAGAGACCGGCGAATGGGACGGATTTACCATGTCCCAGCATTTTGAATACGATGTATTTCATCATATACTTGCGGATAAAGACGCGGTTTGGGTTGGCACGAATGAGGGCGTGCTTAAATATAATAAAGAGGAAGCCCGCTGGCGACGGTTCACAACTGAGGACGGTCTGCTTGACAATCGCGTGCAATGGCTCATGCTCGAAGGCAGTTACGTCTGGTTTGGAACGCCGCTTGGCCTGACTCGCTTCTTCTGGAACGCGCCCTATCGTCAAGATTAGGTTTGGATGTAAAGGTGAAGAAGAATCTGAGCCGCCTATAATATTTAAAAAATTCTTGGTTGATATATGTCGGTCAGGATAAATTAAAGTGTAAAAATTAAATAAAAATGATAGATTATAATTCAAAAAACGCCTTGTTGTAATCCTGACTTTACATGAATGAATTATCATACCGGCGGATGATATATGATACACAGGCAAATATACTGGCACATCCATTTTTATTTTTGATCTGTCATTTTGCTTTTTCATATTTGATCATTAATTTGAGTGTAAATGATCAGTCCATTTGATTCAATAGAACCATATAAATTCTGCTGGAGGAAAAAAATATGCCACACCATGATGATCGTCCCGATTTGGCTGGGGAACATCCGTTTGGTGACATGGGTCAATTAATCTTTCTTGTGTTCTTCCTGGTGGTCTGGGTACTGGACTCGTTTCTTTTAAAATTTTCGACCTGTGTACCCTGTCTTGTCCCTCCCGAAATTCGGATTGGAGTGAGTATATTCATTGCCATCATTGGAGTCATCCTGGCCAAAAATGGGCATGATATTGTATTCGGCGAAGTGCGGGAACCCCCCTCTGTTATCCGAAAAGGGGTGTTTGGTGTCATGCGTCATCCTCTTTACACTGCAGCACTTCTTTTTTATCTCGCACTGATCGTGACCACCCGCTCGTTCCTGGCGATCTTGGTATTTGTCGGAATCACAGCTTTTTACAATTACATCGCCCGGCACGAAGAGTCGAAACTGCTGCATCTGTTCGGCGAGGAATATAGGACCTATATGCAGGATGTCCCGCGCTGGTTTCCGCGAATTTGGAAGAGAAAATAACTTTGTATTTCGGACAGAAATAAAAGATGAGTTAAATCAATCCTGATAAATTGGATTTACCATGTCAGACACACGATACAACATCGTTTTCAAAGGCGAAATCATTGATGGATGCGACCTCTCGCAGGTCAAAACCGATTTGGCGCACTTGTTTAAAAAAGAGATTGCGCAAGTGGAAAAGCTATTCACTGGCCGGTCCGTAATCCTCAAAAAAAATGTGGACCTTCTGACCGCCCAAAAATACCAGCGTGAGCTGCAAATGATTGGTGCGCGCTGCCACCTTGAGCGGCTCCAGGAGGAACCACCCAATCCGGTCACCCCACCCGATCAGCACGAGGAAAAATCCACACTTTTAATCTGCCCGAAATGTAGATATCCCTTGAAACCAGATGAGCCATGCCCGCAATGTATCCTGGCCGCAAGTAGAGAAAGTTTGCCCCAATCCGGATTAAAAACACAATGGAACAGAATTTTGAAAGGACAAACCAGAGGCTGGTACCTGTATTTCGTCATTGGGCTCACTGTGGTCATCATGGCCATCCAACTGTTCGCGCCGCGCGGTACTGTAAGCTCTGATCTTTTAATCAACCGGAAATTCGAATTTCAATCTGTGGAAAGACCGGAAAACCCAGTTCGCATCGCCTGGGATTTTTCAAAAAACTCAATTACAACCTACAAACTTGAGTACTACCTCGAAAATATTGATTTACCGCAAACTGAGGAAAGTGAAAATGATTTTACGAAAACATTACATATCTCCGGTGAAATGAGAATCGAAGGTCAGGCCGACCGAACCGCGCACGTGATTCAAGACGAGAGTACAGTTTACGGTTTCATCGATTTAATAGTGGATGGCTATCGTGTACCAAACACGATGGGCAATACAATCCCTCGACGTCTGTATGCCGGTCTGCGCGAAAACGGCCAGATCAGTGTACCAGAGTCTTCGGTCTTCCCGTTTTTCTCAATCCTGTTTCAGCTTCCCGACAAGGTTCTTACAGAAGGCATGACTGTCGAAAGGTTCCTGAGGTACAGATACATCCATCAATACTACGACAGGTGGTTGGCTGGCAATGTCCGGCTCACACTAAACAGTTTTGTGAAGATCGATGGCCGAATCTGCGCCCGCATACTCATGACCACGCTTTTTGAAGATGATCCACATATCCCCTTCGCAGATGAATACACCACGGCCCATTGTGCCCTGAATCTGTTTTGGGATATTGAAACCCGATCTGTGCTCTGCGGTAGATTGATCATCTCAGGTGATACGCGTTACTCGGATGTCGGCTACGGGGGCGACTATTATAGCGGTCATAAAACCCGGGAGATCATCACCTTTATTCAGAAGGATTATCTGAAAGCATGTAAATAAATAGTATGATCAATGATCAGGATTATAATGGCAATACGACAAAATTTAATGGCGGGATGAACAGGGATTCGCTCATTCCACCAAACTCACTCCTGAAACAGGCACTTCAATATTTCTTTTCTATTTCACGCAAAACCAAATTTATATTGCATTTTAATATCAAATTATCAATATTCAAGCACTTCATGGATTTGCACTACATTCTTTTACCTTGAAAACTGCAGGAGGGCAAGCAATATGAAAAAGCTGTTTGTATTCACATGCGTCGTATTATTTAGCAGTTTGTCTATGGCTCAAGGGGATGGCTCATTTGGAATTACTGTGGGCGGGAATTTATTGATGGGGGAACTGGCCAACTCAAATGATAGTGGATTTGAAATTGGTCTTGTCTCAAAAGTGCCAATTGCTGAACAGGGACTTATTAAAACATTGGTCACGGGTATCAGCTATATCAAATTGCCGTGGAGCGAGGATATCACAGATCCTGAAAGATCGGACCGAGTGATCTGTACGTTTGTTGGCGCCATGGCTGGCAACACAACAGGATTAAACGTGTTCGGCGGCGGTACTATAAATTTCGGCATGTTTGATCAGGGATATCTCGGAGCTGAAATCGGCGCTGGATACGCCATGGAAATCGGCGGCATCAATGAAATTGTGGAAGTCTCATTAAGATACTCGGCGTTTAATGCCATTAATAAAATCAAGGATTGGGATCTAAACGCAGTGGATCTTTTCAGATTCAATGTCTCCATGACCATATAGACTTCTGACACAAGTTATAAACAGATTAGACAGCCACAGAAAACTGTGGCTGTCTATTTGAATTATCTTTGCATTTTCGATTTTACTTTATTGACTATAGTCAACTTATCTTCTTCTTGCGCTACATCAATAGAGTAAATCATCACCGATTTGTGTTTGGGAAATCTCTTATGGTTTTTCCAATAATAGACAAATTATCAATCCCCTATCACACAAGAATATTGTACAATATTAGCCAATTTTTATTTTTCTTAGGGGTAGTTAATATATATGTTAGGCAGATAATATGAAAAAGATAGATACGAATGAAATTTGGAATGAGAAAGATACTTTAAAAGTAGCAATCAGTGCTCTTATCTTTTCTGTTCTTTTCAATATTTATCAAATATACCACAACTCAGTTTTACAAAACCAATATAAAGATCAATTAATGCCTGAGATACAATTAACTTACAAATATGATGCAGTAGGAAATCACGAAAAGAGGAGCTTACATATACAAAATGTTGGTTCAATCCCATGTACAGGATTTTGGATTAAGGAGAATGTCTATTTAATAATTAATGATGAAGTGTTCGAGGGTTTAGATGTTCCACATATACATTATATAACTTATAATGGTTCAAGAAATGAAATGTATAATTTAGAAATAAATGAGTCGAAAGAAATAGAATTAGAGGATTATCAAATCATTGCCTTTCAAGAACTTCGTGAAAAATTTAAAGCGGATATTTTAGTTAAATGGGAATGTAGTTTCCACGACAGAAAATCTAAGCGTTATTCTTACAATCAATATTTTATTTATAATTTTGATACGAGAAATTTTGAAGATTTGATAACTTTGACAGGTGGTACAAAATATATCAATTATTTAAATGACTATTTAAATCTTTCAAGTAAAAATGAAATTCGAATTTTTCAATTTACTGAAAATTTTGAGAAGAATCCACCTAATGTATTTTATATAGATGACAAAGATAATATTATGCCATTAAATGAGTATTCAACATTGACTTTCGATGAAATTAATTCTGTTAAATGTTTTTACCCTGGTAACATGGAATTATAATCGTCAGATGACTTAAAGGGTACTATAAAATACAAATGGATATATAAAGAGGGAAAATGGACAAAAGGATTTTCTCAAACTGGTGGTAGTACTACTATCTCAAAACCATTTAAAATGATTTGGGGTTATTTGTCAAAAACAGATCTTCAGACTTACATGAATTCACCAGAAGCCTTTGATTTTAAATTAGAAATTAATAAAAAAGTTCATTCAAATAATTTAGAAAAAGCAAGGAAACAATTTAATAGAAATAAATAAGTCTGCCTAACACGCATATGCAGTGGATTTTTAACGCGTTCCATTAATTTTCAATTTGGAGTGGT
>JABMRT010000252.1 GCA_013202295.1 Candidatus Zhuqueibacterota bacterium | reverse complement strand
GAGACCATGATCAGCCTGAGCGGCGCGACTTATGTGTATGGTAAAAAATCGGGGGACAACCATTCCCAATCTCTGAGCACGTTTACAGAGAGTGATTTGAAACAGATGCGTGACTCTGATCTGCTGCAGAAGGGCAAGAGCCTGCTTGAAATCTTAAACCAGAACATGAACAACCTGGCCAATTTTGGTGTGACAGTTGAAACAGTCACGGATTTTGAGAACAAAGTGTCCTTTTATGAAAACGCGCTGGGGGGCAAAGACAGCAAATTTGCAGAGAGCAAGGCCGCGCGTCAGGGATTGAATACATTGTTTGATAAGGCGAATGAAATATTGAAGGAAGAACTTGACCAGATGATGGGTCTTGTCCGGTCGTCGCAAAGCGGGGTATACAATCAGTATGCGGCCGCGCGGGTGATCAAAGATTTGTAACATTCAGCGTTATAGACACCTCCACCAATACCCGGCCGGGGATAGGGCGACAGCGATAGGATTTGCATCCCCCGGTTTTTTTCGGGAATCCGTTGCGGTAAGTATAAATCCTGATTAAATGGTTAAAAGTGAGAAGTTAGCGGTCAGATGAAACCTTAATTTCATTTACTTCTTCCACCAATTGTGGCGGCAAATGCAAAGCATTTGTCGCCATTCTTTTATGGAGGATATCCGCATATGAAAATGGTTCTTATGCGATAAAAGAATGGAACCATTAAAAATGTTTGCTGATCCGAAAAAAAGTAGTATGTTTTGACAGAAAAAGATGAATGTTCAGGATGGGTTGTCTGTTTAAATCGGTACAGTAACAATAAATGTATTACGAGGATTCCAATGAAAAAATCCATAATATTTCTAATCATCCTTCTGGCCAGGATCTTGATTCAAGCGCAAACTGTGGATGCACCTTATGAAGTCGGAACCTGGCTCGGTTTTCGATCCGCAGCTGTTTCTCATACGTTTGATGATAATGATTTAAATCAGTTGGCAGTTGCTGTGCCTTTGTTCAATGAATTTGATTTCAAGCTGACCTTGTTCACACTGACCGGTACTGGAACTGGGTGGAAAAATCCGAACTGGACCGGTTTGCAGGAAGCGGTAGCACAGGGGATGAAGTCATTGGGATTGATGAAAGGCGATATGGAAGAGGCAGTTGCACAGGGTGCGCATGCGTTGTTTATTCCGCATGGTCTCGGTCATATGATGGGTCTTGATGTGCATGATATGGAAAACCTTGGTGAGGTTTATGTCGGGTATGACGGCCAGCCCAAAAGTACTCAGTTCGGATTAAAATCCCTCCGTCTTTCCCGAACCTTGGAACCGGGCTTTGTTCACACCATTGAGCCGGGTATCTATTTTATCCCCGAACTGATCGATATGTGGAAGACTGAAAATAAATTTACGGATTTCATCAATTACGACCGCGTAGAAACTTATAAGGATTTTGGTGGCATTCGGAATGAGGAGGATTTTGTGATAACAAAATCCGGCGCACGGATGCTGGGTAAACCCATTCCAAAAACAATAGAAGAAGTTGAAAAAATACGTTCCTGAAAACCAATTATTCTAAATTCAGAAAATAGGAGAATATTGCATGGAGCAGGCAAAAAGGATGTATAACGAATCGGGATTTATCAGATGGCTTGTTCTGATTCTGTTAAGCGGTCTGACATTTGGAACCTATTGGTTTCAGGATTGTCTCGGACCTCTCAAGGGATTATTCGAAACCGAGCTGGGATTTACCAGCAGTCAGTTCGGTTTGCTGGTCAGTTCAACGACATGGGCGAATCTGGCGTTGATGATTATTGTGGGCGGTATCGCACTTGATCGATGGGGCACTCGTAAGACGGGTGTGATCTTCGGCGCGCTGGCGACAATCGGAGCATTTCTTGTCTATTTCGGCAGCAAAGGCACATTCGGAACGGATAAAAACACCACGCTGACTGTGATGATCATCGGTCGTATCCTTTTCGGAACAGGGTTTGAAACGGTCGGTGTGATGGTGGCGCGCGATATCGTGAAATGGTTTAAAGGTTATGAGCTTGCGCTCGCTATGGGCATCAACATGGGATTTGGCCGTCTTGGTTCCGCAGGCACCAACTTTTTCGGACTGGATATTGCCGGCGGAAGCGTTGCGCCGGGGCTCTCTTTTGCTGCCGCGCTGATCGGTCTGGGATTGATCATGTTTCTGATCTATCTCTTTTTTGATCGTAAGCTGGAGGATAGTGAAGAAATGAAAGCAAGCAGTGAGGATCAGTTTAAATTTAAGGATGTGATGGACCTTATTACAGACCGGTCCTTCATATTCATTGCGCTCCTGTGTGTGGCCTTTTATTCCGCCGTCTTCCCATTTATCCAATATGCACCTGATTTGCTCGTCAATAAATTTGGTTTCTCTTACAATATGCCGGATTTAAGCAATTTCAGTTTTCTCGAGAAGTTAAAGGCCATGTTCTCTAACGGGGCCAAAGTAACCAGCTTTATTCCTCTTGGAACCATCTTGTTTACTCCGATTTTTGGCAGGTTGGTGGATAAAAAAGGGAAAGCCGCAAGCCTGATGATTTTAGGGGCTTTGCTTCTGATCTTTGCACATATTACGCTATCCATATTAAACAATGTCGTACTTGGATATCTGGGTTTACTGTCTCTTGGCGTGGCCTTTTCTCTCGTTCCGGCAGCTATGTGGCCTTCAGTTGCTAAAATTGTCAAACAGAATCGACTGGGCACTGCCTATGCAACCATGTTCACCATTCAAAATTACGGACTCGCTGCTTTTTTCTGGGGCATTGGTAAAGTGCTTGATTTGGCAAATCCCAAAGTTGTTACTCAAATCCAAGAGATGCGGGTGCATCTTGAAGGTCAGGAGTTGGACGCCTCACAAATTGCGGCACAGATGGAAGCCATGAAAATCTCCGGAGAACTTCCGGTATATAACTACACGGTACCGATTTTTATGCTTGTGGTTCTTGGCATTATTTCCATTTTTCTGGCTTATCAATTAAAGGCTGCCGATAAGAAGCAGGGATACGGACTGGAATTACCGTCGAATCACTGATCTAAATATATAGTGCTATAATCAAGGGGCGGCCTGTTCAGGTTTGCCCCTTTTTTATGTATCCGATGTAAGACGACTGGCCTTTTTTGAATAATGTCGGCGTTTAAGTGCTTTCATATTCGCTTGTTTGGGACGGTAACCTCGTCTTCCGGTGTTTCGTTTAATTTCTCTGTACAATGTTGATTTGTGCACCATCAGCTCTTTTACAATTTCTGATATTGAAAAACCTGCTTGCATATAAGCTTTTAATCCCACTTTTTTACACTAACAGTCGCACTTATTACTTGAACTCAAGATATGATAATCGGCTCATTCACGCGGTTTGTCATGCTTTATTCCATAGTCCGTTAGAAAATAGACGTTTTACACCTTCCTTTTTGATCGTATATGTGATCCGCCCCTTGACTTTTACCCACGATGGGATTACTTTAGAAATTGCTGTACGGTAGACACACAAACATTATATCTGTGTCTGGATATTTAATATCCTTTCTAAAGAGGTCAACTTGACATCACATACACTCGCTACCATCCTTGGATCCATAGCAGCAGTATGCACCACAATTGCGTTTCTGCCCCAGGCGATAAAAACTATAAAAACAAAACATACCAAAGATTTATCCCTGAGTATGTATACTTTGTTAAACCTGGGTATTTTTCTCTGGTTTTGTTACGGGATATTGATCAAAGAAGTGCCTGTTATTCTCGCGAATGGTATTACATGGATTTTTACAATGACCATCCTGGCTCTTATTATTAAGTATAAGTAATTTCTGCGAAATAACATCAAAGAGAATGAATCAGTATGAAACAGTCCGCGATATTACGGATCGGGATTTGACGGTGAGCAAATTTTCCGCTTTGATCCTCAGATCTTTTTTATTGAAACCCCCGCTCAATTTCGTTATATTTCTTTTTGTCTTTCCGGCATAGAGATTGGTTTTGATTTAAGTGAACGGATAGTTTATGAAAAATCTCAGCGCGAAATTGTACGCCCCGATACTTTCTGCTCTGCTCTATTTATACTTCCTTCTATTTTATGACGCGTCCCTGTTCTATCATTATCATCAGCCGATGTTCCTGTTCAGTGGGGCATTCCTGAAGGATTTTCTCCTGTATCCGGGTGGTGTGCTGGATTGGATCAATTTCTTCATCTTCCAGTTTTTCATTTGGAACTGGGCTGGCGCTATGATTCTGACGCTCATCACTCTTTCTGTTTTTATCGTGATTTATCGAATTCTGAAAAGAGCGGGAATTAATCAGAGCGCGTTTCTTGTATCCATGATTCCGATTGCCTTTCTTCTTCTTTTACTGAATCAATATCACGCTCCACTTGTGATTTCTCTTCGGTTCTTGATGGCGATATTACTATTCACGCTATATTCCAGAGCCAGTAAAATTAAACCTGTTTTTATACTCATGTCATGGCCGATCTATCTCCTTCTTGGGGGATGGACATTCCTCTTCTACTGTATTTTGGTTATGCTGCATGAACTGATGCGATCCGACAATAAAATGCGATTTGTTTATGCAGGAATGCACATCGTGGCAGGCGGTTTTTTTCCATTGATCGCGGCGAAGTTTTTATTCCTAATCACATTTAAAGAAGCATTCACATACCTATATCCAAAAGAATTTAATCTGCCACCGTACCTGTTCGAATCCGGTTTGACAGTTACCGCGCTTTATATTGCGCTTCCAGTTATCTTTCTTGTCTCCATGATTTATGCGCGGTTTATCCCTGATCGAATCAAACGTGCATTGCCTTCCGCCGCGTTTTTCAAATTCCATTTATTTCAGTGTGTTCTCATCCTTCTTGTGTCTGGATGCATTCTCCTTTTATCGCTGGATAACGAGTTAAAAACTCAGATAGCCATTGATCGATTTGCAGAACAGGGAGAGTGGGAACAGGTGCTAAACCAATCCAGACAACTGAAAGCCTATCACATACAGGTCAATGTTCTGGTGAACCGGGCGCTTTATTTTCAGGGACAATTACTGAACGAACTATTTTCGTATCCCCAGGTGCTTGGCACGGATGGTTTATTTATTCACAGGATCATCGCCAGTCAGATTGCAATTCCCGCGAGTGATCTGTTGTTTGATCTGGCGCATATCAGCGGTGCACAAACCATGGCTTATGAAGGACAGACCAAGCTGCAATATAATCCGAGATTATTAAAGCGCCTTACAATGACAAATCTGATCAATCATGAACTGGTCGCAGCGAAAAAGTTTGCTGATCTCTTGAAGCAAAGCTTCATTCATCGAAAATGGGCAATGGAAGCCGAAGACCTGATTCTGCATCCATCCAGAGCAGAATCGAATCCCGAAATAAAAGCAAAACGTGCATTAAAGCCCACGGAAGATTTCTTTCTGAACAAGCAGTATCCCACTATGGATCTTTCCAAATTACTTGAACAACATCCCGAGAACCGGATGGCATTTGAATACCTGATTGCGTTTTATCTTCTGGATACACGGTTGATGAATGTATTTACATTTATCGATCAATTCCCCAGGTATGGATACCCTGCTTTGCCCCGCCATGTGGAAGAGGCGATTCTTTTACTCAAGACCTTCTCACCTGAGAGTGTAGATGAGGATCAGATTCATTTTTCCCCAGAGACTTTGAAGCGATTCAGAATGTTCAACATGATTTTAAGCCAGACGATGCGTGATCCGAAAAAGGCTGAGGAAGCTCTTAAGGAGGATTTCGGGGATACTTACTGGTTTTACGTACGATATGTGAATCCGCGACAAACAAAACTCAAGCTGAAAGCGAGAAAAATAGATGAAGGTTAATAAACCTGTTGGAATGTCTCAGGGGTTCTTCCTTCTTATTCTGACATTTCTACTTTTTCAGTCCCTGATAAGCAATGATCACACGTTTATAGAGATTGACCGATTGCCGCGCATTGATCCGGATTATACGGATGTGGTCATCCCGCCGAATATCGCGCCACTCAACTTCCTCATTTCCGAGCCGGGTGTTGAATACAAAGTGGAGATTACAAGTGAGGAAGGCTCTCCGATCCGGCTGCAATCTGATAAGGCGAAAGTGATTCTTCCCTTGAAAAAATGGAAGGCGCTTTTACAATCCAATCCGGGGCAGGATTTAAACATCCAAATCACTGTCAAGGATTCAACTGGTCAATGGATGCAATACAAGCCCATCCAAAATACCATTGCATCCGATAAAATCGACAGTTATGTGGCCTATCGGTTGATAAATCCCGGATACGTATTGTGGTGGGACATGGGAATTTATCAGCGGAACATCGAGACCTTTGAAGAATCGGCTATCATGACCAATCGGGTGACGAATAACAATTGTATGAACTGTCATGAATTTTGTCAAAATGATCCCGAAAAAATGATGTTTCACATGCGTGCTGCATTTGGGGGCACGATGTTCATCCAGGATGGGGAAATCTCGAAGGTCAATACTGGCACGGATTACACCATGTCGGCGGGCGTGTATCCGTCCTGGCATCCGGATGGCAATCATGTAGCATTTTCGGTGAACAAAATTTATCAATCGTTTCATTCAGTCGAGGACAAGAGCATTCACGTGTGGGACAGCGCTTCCGACCTCGTCGTTTATGATGTTCAAAACAAGATGATCACGACCTCGCCGAAAGTCTCCACCAAGCGTATGGAGAATCTACCGACCTGGAGCGCAGATGGAAAGACACTCTATTTTATCAGCGGCGACGTTCCAGAAACAGGAAAAAAACTTGATTCATATCATTATAATCTGATGCGCATTCCGTACAATGTGACTACGAATGAATGGGGCGAGGTGGAAATGGTGATAGACGCCACCAAAATCGGGAAATCGATTTCCTGGCCCAAACCCTCTCCCGATGGAAAAACCCTCCTCTTCACAATGAGCGATTATGGATATTTCTCAATCCATTTCAAATCAAGCGATTTGTACCTTCTGGATCTTGGAACCAAACACTTTACTCGACTGGATGCGGTCAACAGTCCGCATAGCGACAGTTATCATAGCTGGTCAAGCAACAGCCGGTGGTTTGTTTTCGCGAGTAAACGCAAAGATGGTCTGTGCTCCAGACTCTATTTCAGCTATGTGGATTCCAATGGCAAGGCGTATAAACCAGTGTTGCTGCCGCAGAAAGATCCGGCTTTTTATGATACGTTTATTAAGAATTACAATAAGCCTGAAATGATCAAGGGACCTGTAAAAGTGAATCATGCCGATTTGATAAAGATGGCACATCAAGATCCGGAGCCAGTCCGATTCGATCCGGCAGTGGATGTGGATGCATTGTCCAGTGCCACACGCATGGTTCGTGAACCAGCTGATGTGGACGATCTGGATGCGCTTGCCCTGCCATATGCTGCGGACGGGCGGTAGATCCAATCTAACACGAATCAAGAGAAAGCTATGAGGATTGTGTTCGACAACTTCATACGTTATTGTATCAAAAGCCTGTGTGGTATGATTCCGAACTGACTTATATGCATTGATCCAAATAGACAAAGGATCATGAAAACAATATCTCACATTTTATTGAGTATTTGCCTGGTGATGCTTTTAACGGCGGTTAAAGGAATCGCACAAAATGGATCGATTCTTTTCCAAATCGAGAAGATAAAGATCGAAGTGGCTAAGAATCAATGCACCCTGACCGGTGATTATACGTTTCAGAATCCTGCGTCTGCTCCCGTACAAAAGACACTCTATTATCCGGTTGTCGTGGACTCCAGCCTTCCATACCCGCATTCATTTCAAATCGAAGATCCCTATTCGGATGCAATCATACCCCACACAAAGAGCGCTGAAGGTATCCGGTTTTCCATTTCTATCCCACCTTACAGTGTACGAACCTGGCGCGTCACCTATCAGCAGAAATGTCCAGAGCAAATATTTGAGTACATCCTGCTCTCTACGCATACATGGAAACGACCCCTGAACCGATCGGAAATATTAATTTATGTTCCCAATGATAAGACTATACTGGATATTTCGCTGCCCGTAAAAAGGTTGGAGGATACGGAAGGATATCACGTTTATTATTTTAAGCAATCCGATTTTTGGCCGGATCGTAATTTAATCATTCATTGGGGGGAGTCATGAAAAAGTCAATATTGTATGCCAGTTTTATTTGGATATACGCCCTGACTGTTCAGGCCAATCCAATCATACTTAGGTATTTCAGTGAATTCTGTTTTGATACGCAGGATCGATGGATGCTTGAGCTGAGATTCGAACCTGGAGAAATACCTCTGGATAATTATTACCTCCGCTCAAATACACATACAGCGAATTTCAAATCCGGTCTGATTATGGACGCTAATTATCTGGTAATCACCCAGGATAGTCTGGTGAGTGAATTTGCCATCAATCCGGATGGCGATCATTTGGAATTAATTCGGAAGGAAATGTCTTACGCTTTGGATTATTTGGAAATCCCTTATCTTCAAGAGGGACAATCCCTGTCCTTGTACGCAGATTTTCATTATCTGGACAATTCGCCTACAATCGGACTGCCTAATGACACCACTAACGCACAGTGCAGGATTATTGGAACTGTGACGGATACATTGGGAAATCCAATCAAAAATGAGGGATTAGACGCATACTGGGGATGCAATACTTACTTTCCGGAAAGGAATCTACTGTCGATAGATACTTTGGGATGTTTTTCCATTATATCACTGGCCACAGACGTCCATTTTATTTTTTACAAGGAACATTATCAAACCTTGCAGCAAATGGTTCAGGCGTTGCCGGAAACGACCTATACCATTCAATGTAAGATGATTCCCGAAGTCTCATTGGTCCGTCAATCCTCTTTAAACCTTCCGGGTGAATTTCAGTTGGGGGAGAATTTTCCCAATCCGTTCAACAGCACGACATTTTTCGAATATACCTTGTCTGCTGATGGCTGGATCACTGTCCAAATATTCGATATTCGTGGGCGTCTTGTGGAAACCTTGTTCACCGGTTTTCAAGGGCAGGGCCGGTACAGGTTGATGTGGCATGCATTTGCCGAACCTTCGGGATTGTACTTCTATCAGGTGCAGGCTAAGGGCTTGGTTTTGCGAAAGAAATGTCTCCTGATTAAATAATATAGAAACATGGAGAATCCGATATGATGAAGAAACTCGAATTCCTCATTGGCCAATGGACGCTGATATACGATATTCCCGAAAGCAGTTTCAGCCATGCGACAACCGGTACGGGTGAGGGGACATTTCGCCGGGATCTGGATGACAAGGCAATCCTGTTTGATTATTCCTCCTTAATTGACGGGGAGAAGGGATCTGCGCATGGCATTTTCATGTGGGATGAGAAGGCCGGCATTTACCGGTACTGGTGGTTTGAAAGTTCAGGTGCGTTCACGAACGCGTCCTGTAATTTGATTGATGATGAAACGCTGTACATGAATTGGCACAACAGCTTGCTTCGGCAAACTTTCCAAAAAATTACCGATGATGAAATCGTTTTGCATATGAATTCGCCCAATGCAGATGGGGGATATGATTTGATTCTGGAGGTTATTTTCAGACGCAAATCATCCAGCAAGAAAAAAGGACGTAATTGATCGTGCGCAATATTCGGATCTTTTCCATTGTTTCCGGAATGTTACTTCTCTGCAGTATTGCAGTACTCGCCCAGGTTGATCCTGAAATTGACGCCAGGTTGGAACGGCGGTGGCATCCCTTTCAGGAATCCACACTGCCATATCGGTTGTTTATCCCGGATGACTATTCACCGACGCAACCTTATCCACTCATTCTCTTTCTTCACGGTGCCATGTGGCGCGGCTCGGATAATGTCACCCACCTTGATAATGAGCTGGCTGTTTTCTGGGTACAGGAGGCTGTTCAGTCCATCCAACCCTGTTTTGTTGTTCTGCCCCAGTGCCCAACCAATCAAACCTGGGAGGTAGTCTCCGGTCAGATAAATGATTTTCCATCTGCTCCGATGCTGGAATGGGTGGTGGATCTGCTCGATTCTTTGGAACGCGAATTTGCAATTGATGCGGACCGGATCAGTTGCGCGGGGAAATCCATCGGCGGACTTGGCGTATACGGATTGCTTTCCCGATATCCCGATCGGTTTGCCGCGGCGATGCCAGTTGCTGGGATGACTGTGTATCAGGACATTTCCAGGATCAGCCAGATCCCGATCTGGATTTTACATGCAAAAGACGATCCCTCAGTTTCCATTGACGTTTCCCTGAACATGGTCCAATTGCTCGAACAGGAAGGATCGCCTTTTATCTATACCCACTGTGATAATTTGCTGGAAGCATGTGATCCTATTTCAATTGATTCCATGGATCAGGAGATCGCTACAGGACAATTCCATATCATCTCCATATTCGATACAGCGACCCATCAGATAGAACCCAAAGTTGTGAAAACCTACGGATTGGCAGAATGGCTTTTGTCCCAGGAAAGAAATCAAATGGGTGTTTCGTCTTTAACATTCCGGAAAGATTTTCAAATCTGTACCAACTATCCCAATCCGTTCAATTTCAGTACGATCGTCCAGTATAAGATTGAAGAATACACACAGGTGGATATATTGATCTTTAATGCTGCAGGGCGACGTGTTCGGCATTTATTGTCCACACATCAAAGCATGGGTGAACAATCGGTTTTATGGGATAGCAGAGATGATTTTGGAAATCCGCTTTCAACCGGTATCTATTTCTGCCAGATTCGAACGGGTATATCCAATACTATTCACAAACTGTTGTTGATTCGATAAATTAAAATTCTGATATTTAACCTATTCAATTATTCGCCCTGATTCTTATGGAGTGATTATGTATCCTGAAAAAAACAAACTCGCAACTATTTCCATCATTGTAATTGTCCTATTACTACTTGCTGGATGTGCGAAACGTGCAACGCAAAATCCCACTTCAAATTCTACAACAAGTCTCTGGAAAGTCGAATCTCCGACCACATCCGTGTACTTGCTGGGATCAATTCATGTGTTAAAAGAATCGGATTATCCGCTCCCTCCGGCCATGGATAAAGCTTTCAATGAAGCCCAACATCTGTTCTTCGAAGTGCATCTCGACAGTGCAGACAGCCCCATGGCACAGGCAAAGATTCTGTTGCGCAGCTTTCTCCGGGGTGACAGCACTTTGGCTGATTGTATTCACGATACGTTGTTGCAGATGGTACATGATCAAGCTGATACATTGGGTGTTCAGCCCACAATGTTTAACAAAATGCGGCCCTGGATGGTCAGCATGACCCTCGCGCTTCTTAAAATGAACCGGTCCGGGATACAACCTCAGTTCGGAGTGGATTTTTATTTCTTCAAAAAGGCACGACTTGAAAGAAAACAGGTCTCCGGATTGGAGACGGTTGAGTTTCAGGCCGATCTTCTTGGAAATCTCTCCAGCCTTAATCAGGCCGAATATCTCCAATTCACATTGAATGATCTGGATCGTCTGGATTTGGAACTTGGCACGATGACAGCTGCCTGGCGCACTGGAGATGTTGAAACGCTTGAAACGCTGCTTGTTGAAGGATTTACAGATTATCCCGAAATATATAATACTATGGTCGTCAATCGTAATCAAAAATGGATGCGAAGAATCCGAAACAGTCTGGCGGCGGAGAGTCCCAGTCTATTTATCGTGGGTGTGGCCCATCTTGTGGGCGAAGACGGAGTAATTCACTTGCTTGAAAAAGAGGGATATAAGATTCAGCAGTTATAAATTATTTTGGTTCTGTATCGAATCGAGTGGGTGTTTAAGAAATGGGCCACAGAGTTACACGGATAAAACACGGATAGAATGAAAAGATTCAATACAAATTAGCCGTTATAATCTGATCTGTTTTTGAATGCTATGTGATTGAACTGGAAGTGTTCACAAGGTGTTATTCAGAAGATAAGATCCTGATGTGAATTGTATTGAAAGTAACTTGTCTGATAGTCGGCGTGTGCGTCATTCTCAGAAAAAGGATAATTTGAATTTAAGCATCTATTCTTTTCCTTTTTTAAATCAGTGTACATCCGTGAAAATCCGTGGCGAATTCATAGTTGTTAATTCGTGCTATCCACTCAAAACAACATAGCGCCATTTTATTCTATTTTCCTCGAAAGATATCGCTGTGTTTCCTGAACCACAATTGGTGTGAGCGCGATGAGTGCAATCAGATTCGGGAACGCCATGAGTCCGTTGCACACATCCGCGAAGGCCCAGACCAGATCAAGCTTGATCACAGCGCCAAGCCCGACCACAAGGGTCCACACCACGCGATAGGGCAGGATGGCCCGTTCCCCAATCAAGAACTCAATGGATTTCTCGCCATAATAACTCCATCCAATTAACGTAGAAAACGCGAAAAGTGCCAATCCCACTGCTACAATAATTTGACCGAACTGGGATCCCACACCATCCGAGAATGCCGTAGAAGTCAACTCCGCGCCGGTGAGCCCGGATTGCCATGCGCCGGTTACGATCAGAACGAGTCCGGTTAACGTACAGACAATCAGGGTGTCAATGAAGGTCTGTGTCATTGAGACGAGTGCTTGTACGGCTGGATATTTTGTCCGTGCCGCAGCCGCCGCGATAGGTGAGCTGCCCAATCCCGATTCATTTGAAAAGATCCCTTTAGATACACCGTGCCGGATGGTGAGCATGACGGTTGATCCGACAAATCCTCCGAATCCCGCGGTGGGCGTGAAGGCGTGCTTGAAGACGAGAGAAAGCGCGTTGGGGATCTCTGCGTATTTTAAAATCAGTATCAGCAGAGCCGTGCCGACATAGAAGAAAATCATGACCGGCACTAAAATCCCTGTCACGCGGCCGATGCTTTTGATCCCCCCAAGAATGACCAACCCCGTTCCAACCATCAGGACTAATCCTGTCACCCATGTCGGAATGTTTGCTGCGCTTTCCACAACATCTGCCACGGAATTGGACTGAACCATGTTGCCGATCCCGAATGCAGCGATAGATGCAAACACAGCGAAGAGTGTTCCCATCCATTTCCAACCCATGCCTTTCGAGATATAGTACATCGGGCCCCCGCTCATGTTGCCGTTGTGATCTTTGATACGGAATCTAACAGCGAGAACGGCTTCGGCATATTTGGTTGCCATGCCCACGAGTCCGGTGATCCACATCCAGAACAATGCGCCAGGACCGCCGGCTGCAATGGCTGTTGCGACGCCTGCGATGTTTCCTGTTCCAACCGTGGCAGAAAGCGCGGTCATTAGAGCCTGGAAATGTGAGACGTCTCCCTCTTCCGTATCGTCAGAATGTCTTTTTATCAGGGCGATGTTCAGCGCGTGGAAGAGTTTGGTGAATTGCAATCCGTGCAGGCGAATGGTGAACCAAGCGCCGGTTCCGATCAGAATGAGAATCAGGGGCAGTCCCCAAATCCAGCTGCTTAATGTGCCAAACAGGTTCGAAAGTGTCTCAGTCACGATGTTACATCCTTATAATGATCGCGTAAATATTGATGTTTGAGTTGAATGAAAATAATGAGAAGCTCTGAAAAATCAAAGGAGAAATTCCAAAAAAAATAGAGCTGTTCCCCTATTTAGCAGGGAACAGCTCCATAAATCTATAAATCAGGATAGTGCTATTTAATCGCGATACCGAATTTAAAGGGCAATACGACAGTCGCTTCACCCTCGGTAAAACCTGAGATGAGACCGAGTTCGAGGAAAAGTGTCGTGGTTTCAATGTGGTATTCAATACCGAGACCACCACATATGCCAGGTACGGTTTCTTTGCCGCCTGGTACCATAAAATCTAGAGAGCCATCAATTTCGGGACCCAGCACGGTAATATCTTTTGAATTCTGGATGACCATGCCGGCGCCTGCGTAAAAGTAAGAACGCATTGCGCTGCCCTCAGGCGAGGGCATCGATAACTTTGCTCGAAGCATGGTACTCAACATGTGGGTTGGGCCACCATCAATGACATACTGTTCAGATGTTTCCGGATCAAGGGTATTACGGAAACTGTTCACATCAAATGTGGTGCCGTGGTAAGAGAAATGTAAATCACATTCCAGAAAATTGGTCAGTGTCTTTCCAGCCGCGATTCCCACGTTCACACCGGTACGGTAAATGTCTTTAAAATCTGTCGGAGCGACAGGCCGGGTTACACCGGTGTAGATATAAATATTTGGAAGTTCCGCTGCACCTGCTAAATTGAATCCGAGTAAAATAATCAAGAATACACATGCGAGTTTTTTCATTGTTGTTCCTCCGTATGTTGCTCTATTGCGATTTTTATCGTCATGCAATCAAATCTTTGACGTTGAAGTTGCGTCATAAGTTAACAATAAATTGGATTTGTGCAAAAGGAAAAAATACAATAAGGGCGATAGGAATCAGGAGACTGGAGTCAGGAGTCAGGAAAGGGGGAACGGGAATAAAAGCAGAGACACTTATTACGGTGAGAATGTAATCTTGTAGAATTCCGAAATTAACTAAAAAGGATTTCAACATCATTGCGGCTGAGGGATTTGAAAAAGGTGCTGTCGGTGCGGATCAAGTTGTCCACAAGCGCTTTCTTGCGGCGTTGCAGTTCAAGCATTTTCTCTTCTACAGAATCTTTCGTGATTAGACGATATACAAAAACAGGTTTGTCCTGACCGATTCGATGGGCGCGGTCTGTGGCCTGCATTTCCACAGCGGGGTTCCACCAGGGATCGATGTGAATCACATATTCAGCTGCTGTGAGATTTAAACCGGTTCCTCCCGCTTTCAGACTGATTAAAAAGAGCTGTATGTTTTCATCCGTTTGAAAACGCTCTACTACTTGTTCACGGTTTCGTGTGCTGCCAATCAGATATTCATATGTAAAGTGTTCCGCATCACAGAATCCACGAACTAATTTAAGCATTCTTACATATTGAGAAAAAATGAGGATTTTGTGATTCTCACTGGTGATCTCGGAGATAAACTCCTTCAGCGTTTCAAATTTACCTGATTCATAATCATTGTCCGGTTCAATCAAGTTAGGATGGCAGGCGACCTGGCGCAGTTTGGACAATCCCTGAAGCACATGGAACCGGGTCTGATCCATGCCCTGTTGGTCAATCCGATCCAGCAGCAAGGCACGATAATGGTCGCGCCATGAACGATAGAGGATTGCCTGATTCTCGCCCATCGGACAGAGCACAATCTGTTCATGCTTGGGCGGCAGTTCCGGAGCAACATGATCCTTGGTCCGTCTTAAAATAAACGGGAAGATGAGCTGATGGAGGAGTTTGGCCTGGCTTTCATCCTCATGTTTTTCAATGGGTGTGGCAAAGGTTTGCTTGAATTGGTAGAGAGAGCCCAGCAGTCCAGGATTCAGAAATGCGAATTGGGACCAGAGCTCTAACGTATTATTCTCCACCGGTGTGCCGGTCAGGACGAGACGATATGCGGCTTGAAGCAGACGTACGGCTTTTGAAGTTTGAGAATCCGGATTTTTGATTTTCTGTGACTCGTCCAATATCACGTAATGAAACTGGATTTCACGAAATTTGATAATATCCCGCAACAGAATTCCATATGTCGTGAGAATGATATTCGGTTTTAAATTAAGTTTTGTCAGTTCGGTCCGGTTTAGTCCCGTGTGTAAATGCACAGTGAGTTGGGGTGTGAAACGTTCGATTTCACGCATCCAATTAAAAACCACAGAAGTAGGGGCTGCGATGAGAGTCGGATTTGTCACTCCGGTTTCTTTTTCTTTCTGAAGTAATGCCAACGCCTGAATGGTTTTACCGAGGCCCATATCATCCGCAAGGCAGCCGCCGAATCCATACTCTTTTAAAAAGAATATCCAATTGAGTCCTGCTTTTTGGTAATGACGAAGTTTCCCTTTGAATCCCTTCGGAAGAAGCTGGCGTTTGATTCCGGAGAAATTGCGAAGCCGATCCACCAGATCCTCGAAAGATTGATCGGTTTCCCTTTCCGCATCATGAAGCAGGCGGTCGATCAACGTCACGTGAAAGCGGTTGACCTGTGTGGTTTCATCGTCCACATTAACGATCTGAAAAAGTGTGCTAAGCTTTTCATACCAGGGTTCCGAAAGCCGTGCCAGACTGTCATCTTCAAGACGGACAATCCGGCTCTGCATGCGCAGGGCTTTTTTTAATGTCTTGATCGGCAGACGTACACCCTCCACATCCACCTCTATATTGAGGTCGAACCAGTCGATCTTTGAAGAAACTTTAAAACGAATATTCGGCTCACCGGTTCGGATTTTAAACCGATCAAGTTGTTCCCGCCCTGAGATTTGAAATCCTTCTTTTTCAAGACGGGATAAATGGTTGAACAACCAGTTCAACGCCTTGGAGCCAGTGGCACGCAGCGCGCCGTTCTTCGTGGGCTTGAGACCCGTTTCGACCAGATGATCCCATATCGCCTGTTCGCCTTTAAGATCCCGGATGATGGCCCGGACTGTTCCATCTTGAGACATGAAATGACGCGAATTCGGATCGTTGAACGCGATCTCTCTTCCTGCATAATTGAAGTGGATGTGAATTTCCAGCACGCGATCCGATTCTATCAATTCCAGCGATTTGCCATCAATGTTCCGGTATTCCTCAATTTGGATTCCCTCTGGCAGGGGCAGATCGGTCTTCTCCAATATATTCGGATAGACGGATTCAAAAAAATGATCTAGTTCTGCATCCGGTATTAATGGTGGGGGATGACCCAATGTAAATGGAACGGCGAGATCGGCATGCTTCAGATTGGAAACTACAATAAGTCGGTTTTCCCAAAGCATCCAAACCGGATCGGTTGTCAGTATTTTAAACCGATCGTCCAATACCATTTTCTTGCGGCCGATTTTAATTTCAGAAATGATTCGCCAACCCTGATTTTGCTTTAAAAGGGAGAGCTGAATGCTGCATGGTTTTTCGTCATATTGAACGGGCTGAAATGTTCCACCCGTCTGCTCGGTCCAAAGCGCGCTTTGACGAAGTGATTCGAAAAGATGTCCGTACGGTGCGCCGTATTCCAACCGGAAGGTATGGCTGTAGAACAAGGCGGCCCGGCCGCGAAATCCTGAGGTGTCATTGCGCTGGCGCTCATCGAGTCGTTTTAAATGCGATACAATCAACGGATCAGATGGCGCGAAAATTAAATCGGACTCTTTGGGATCAATCTCTGGCAAACCTGCCATGCGGCCCCATGAGCCATCCTGCTTGATGTAGACTTTCTGTGGCTTGATGGACCAGGATTCCTGTTCCAATGACAGCACAAATACAGCCTGCCATTGCCCCCCTGCATCGGGTTCCGTTTTTTCCGGCATGTGAGGTTTTAGCCAA
Source organism: Candidatus Zhuqueibacterota bacterium (assembly GCA_013202295.1). Lineage (GTDB taxonomy): Bacteria > Zhuqueibacterota > QNDG01 > QNDG01 > JABMRT01 > JABMRT01. Next base: position 1,891 of record JABMRT010000252.1, on the reverse strand, counting down.
GTATGGAAGTATTCCTCCCAGTCTACTGCATCCTCCTCCACCTCCGGCAGAATTTTCTGATAATGATCGCGTGCGGTCAGCAGGGCTGCCACAATGTGTTTGCACGTCAGGGGGAAGGGGCAGGTGCAGTGGGATTCGAGATGGTCGCCATCTTGTTCGACTTCCACATGATACGTCTCAGATCCTTTGACATCTGCGTTTAAAGTCTGGTCATCAATCTCGGTTATCTGCACACGGCCCTGTTGCATGTAAGTAACACCGCGTTTGAAGATTGTACGGCCTACTTCCTGGATAATGTCTTCAATATTAATGATCAAGGGTGACTCTTTTTTGGTTGTGTGCGAACGTGTAAACTACGGATTCATTTGATAAAAGGCAAGATGAACTATTTTTTATGCGATGGATTGAGGTGATCCGAATTGTAATTCTTCTCATTGACAGGATCTCTTGTCCATATGCAGGAAAGAGTGAGTGTTAAACAGTAAGGGATTTTTCAATTTGCTTGACTTTTTTATAACTAGCGATTATCTTTGAGTTAGCTTTTTACTTCACGCATAGACATCCTTTATTTAAGCTTGTTACTTTTAATATTCAATCTGTTGATCTATATTCAGATTTAAAAGGCATATAACACTAGAATACTATGATATACTGAAAAAACTTAGGATTCCATATGATTCCTGAAAATTATAAGGGTCGTGAACAAGCATTAATTAAACATACTCTTCTTCGGAATTATTTAGAAAAACTTTTTATGATAATTGGCCAGCGTCAGAAAGTGATTTGTTATATTGATTGTTTTGCTGGACCATGGCAACAAGAAGACGAGGCCACAGAAGATACATCAATTGCAATATCTTTAAATATTATCAATGAATGCAAACTTGCTCTTGCTCGTTCAAATATACATGTACATTTTAGGGCGCTTTTTGTTGAGAAAAAGAAAAAGTCATTTTTAAAACTAGAAAAAATACTCGAAAATAAAAAATGGAGTAATATAGAAATACATAAACTACGGGGTGATTTCTTTGATCTGCGAGAATCGATATGTTCCTGGTGTGATGATAACTCATTTGCCTTTTTTTTCATAGATCCCACAGGATGGAAAAATGTTGTTGAAATAGATACTTTGCGTCCATTATTAAATAGGAAGAACTCGGAATACTTAATCAATTTCATGTTTTATTCTATATTGCGCACTCATACTCAGGGTACCTTTAATAGGCATATGGAAAAAATATTTGGAGAAACACCAGAGACAAGTGATTTATCGCCAATTGAAAGAGAAAATAAAATTATATCATTGTATTGTGATAGACTCAAGTATGCAAATACCGATAAAAACGATATTACAAGACTCGCACATGTTAAAGTACTATACCCTACAAGGGATCGCACATTATACGACCTTGTTTATTTAACGAGACATCATGTTGGTATTGTCAAGTTTATGGAAGTATCCGAAAAACTTGATATTATTCAAAATAAAATTAGAGCGATTGCCAAGCAAAATAAAATGGTTGAGAAAAGTGGTCAGACTGAAATGTTTTCTGCCACAGCTGTGAGACAAGAAAGGGATAAATTATTAGAATTATCCTTGATTAAAGATTATTGGTTGGAGCACTTGTCTGTGAAACCAAGGAGATTTGGATTAGTGGATTTAGCTGATATACTGGAAGAGACGGGGTGGTTTATCTCTGATATTCAAAAAGCATTTAAGGAATTGGAAGATGAAGGCAAGGTAAAAAATTATGAATCAAGTAGAAAAAGATCAAAACATGTTGTACATTTTGATGCAAACAATAATCAAGGCGAATTACTTGGGAAGTTAAATCAATGAGCAATTTTTCTACTATTGAATGGACTGAAATGACTTGGAACCCCACAACGG
>JABMRT010000251.1 GCA_013202295.1 Candidatus Zhuqueibacterota bacterium | reverse complement strand
TGGATATAGATAATTTTTTAAAGGGATAGCCGGCAAGACCAACCGTATTGCCATTAACCAGACTTTTCCTGATATTTATAATGTTGAAGGATCAATATCAGGTGGAAAATTCGTAAGCCACCAAAAATCTTCAGTAGTCATATTGAATGGAAAGGCACCGATATCATTCCGGCTGCCATCCGAGTCATTGTATACCGCGTCGGGATTACCTGCATTAATGGCAGGTGAATCGGATTGAATCCTGAAATCTCCGTTAGCTGGATCCTCGAATAAAGGATCCGCTTCAATTGCGTGTTCACCGGGTGTCACAGACACCCAATCATCCGCCCAGGTTGCCATGTGAAAGGGATATTCAACTGTATTAATATCCTGAATCAGATTGTACTGTATCACAATCTGTTTGAGTTCAAACTCAGCCGAATTCAAACGCTCTGTGTATCCGATTTCAAATGGTTTATTTCTGGCAAAGATATTATTCTGGATTGTGACGTTCAGCAGATTCTCGGTATAGATATAACAACCACCTGACAACCAGTAATTCGGATCACCCGAAAAATTCGGCCCCCAGCCATTGCGATAAAACGTATTGTTATACACCTCGACATTTTCTCGTGGATTGTCCTGTCCCCATCTTGAAAAGAAAATCCCGGTTGCCCGGTTGTTATAAACCAGGTTGTGATGGATGAGCAAATCCTTGGTGTTTGGTCCGTCTTCTGAGGAGACAGCTATCCCGGCTTCACATCCGTGCACCACATTGTCGTGCATTTCGATATCCTCAAGCAATCCGAACCAGCCGTCAATATACAATCCTTGTCTGTCGCAATCATGCACATAATTATGATGCACCAAACCATGTGCTGCGGTCTCTTTTACATCAATCCCCTCTTTTTTACAATCATGTACATGATTATACGCGACTTCGAAATTGTGGGGACCAGCCATGCTGATCGCTTCATGCGGCGCTTCACTGCCAGTAAAGGGATCCCAACTCATAGCTTCATCACTCGCATTTATCACAGTATTGCCCAATACGCGGATATTGGAGCACTCCTGCCATGCTGCGATTCCCGGTGATAATGAGTTTCTCGTCGTGCAGTTCAGGATATCGATATGGTCGCTGTCCTGAATGTTGATGCCGGACATATGCGAATCGCGCACCGTTAGATTTTGAATGCGAATGTAGGATGCATCCGCGATCTGGATCAGACCATTGTTATAGGGATATTTATCTCCCCATCCAATGTTAGCCCCTGTCCCATCAATTGTGACAGTCTCACCTGTTTCTCCCAGGATGGTGATCCAGGCGTCTTCCTTACCACGACGCGAGATCGTTATCATCTCATCCACATCATATCGACCAGATAGTACAGTAAGGATGTCTCCGGCTTTCAATTTGCCAATCGCAAAGCTGAAGGTCGCCCACGGCGAATCCTCTGACCCTGCATTATTATCGTTGCCTTCAAGGGAGAGATAATATTTCTGAGGGATTCTCTCAGGAGCGGTTGAATTCTTCTTTCCGCACCTCGTACCCAATAGAATCACTAAGATTAAAACAACATATGAGTTCCATCTTGTCATCTGTAAAACTCCATTGTTGATTTTTATGAATGGCACTTAATTCTCTCGAAAAAGAACCTTAAAAAAATATAGATAGCCCATTATATAAAGTCAAGGTATGAAAAATACATGTATAATACTGTGACAATTGATGATACGAGGATTTATAAATCTGGGGAAAAATTCTTTGCATCAACCAGGTTTATTGCCTATTTTACAAGTCAATTGAATTCGAAATAAAAATGGGGATTAACATCATGACCACATCAGACTCTAAAAACAGATCTCAAAACTCTGTATCAAGACGACGGTTTCTCGCTGCCACAGGTGCTGCGACAGCTGGTTTGTTAACCACTCGAATGCATAAATTGCAGGCCGCCTCATTGGACTATGTCACACAGGTTGCGGTTACACAGGCAATGGATTACTCGGATCCTGCCCTGATCAAACAAAAGGTGCAACATCTGTTTGAATCCATTGGCGGAATTTCTGATGTAGTCAGTGCAAGTGATAAAGTAGCTGTTAAAATTAATCTTACTGGTGGTTCAGGTTATGATGGCAATGCAAAACTCCAGGGATATGCATTAACAGAGGCCATGTGGACCCATCCGACTGTGCTTCGTGCTGTATGCGAGCTGCTCATTGATCACGGTGTCAGTGCCTCAAATATAACCATTGTTGAAGCCCTTTATGATATGGCAGGCTTCAATAACTTTGGTTACAAGGATGTAAAGGACGACCTGGGTTTACAATTGGTTAATCTGAATGAGGCCGCTCCCTATGCGGACTTCATGGAGAAATCAACCGGCGACGATCATTTCAATTACAGCTCGTTTACACTCAACCGTATTCTCGACGAAGTGGATGTGTATGTGTCCATCCCAAAAATGAAACACCATTACGAAGCGGGAGTCACCCATTCGATGAAGAATCAGGTGGGTATGACACCCCTATCCTATTACGGCAGCGGCTATAGGGCGTCGCTCCATGGCGGTGCGAACATAAAACAGTACCTGCCCCGCACCATCGTGGACTTGGCCTTGGCCCGCCCTGTGAATCTGGCTGTGATCGACGGCATCATCAACGCCAATGGTGGTGAAGGTGTATGGAATGATACTTTTGAACCCGCAGAATATCATCTGTTGCTTGCAGGCAAAGATCCTGTGGCCACGGACTCGATATGTTCGTTGCAGATGGGCAATAATCCTGAAGCGGATCAGTTTCAACTGCCGCGCAATGGCAGTGCGCAATACTGCGATAACTATCTGAAACTGGCGAGCGAATTGGGTATGGGTACCAACACCCTGAGTGAGATAGAGCTGGTTGGGGATGGCGCTGAATTGATCAACACTGCAGTGCCACCGAATCAGCGTGTGGAAATACCAAAAGAAATGCGGCTGGCGGCAAATTTCCCGAATCCTTTTAATCCAACAACACACATCAAATTTTCTCTGCCAAATTCGGAACATGTGACATTGAAAATTTTGAACAGCCGTGGACAAGAAATCGAAACCCTGGTGAACGGAGTACTGCCTGCCGGTAGCCATGAACAGATCTGGACTGCGAGAAACATGACTAGTGGGATCTATCTCTGTCAGCTAAGGATCGGATCCAAGTCAGAGACCATGAAAATGACACTTCAAAAATAAATATATTACCTATCAAGTCCCCCTGAAAAGGGGGATCCTTGGTACGGGTTGAATAAAAGGAAAACAAGATGCGTCATAAGAAATCTATCCTATTAATTATTGTGTGGATGCTTATTCTCACCTCATTCACCGGAATTCATGCCACAATCAGAACCATCAATGGCGTGGCAGTGCCGAGCGATTTCCCTGATATCCAGACGACTGTTCTGGGTGAAACCGCGCCGGGACGCATTTTCATGTCCTCAACCTTTTTTGACAGCGGCAGCCGAAGCAATTACCTCATCATTTGTGAAAATGACGGCACCCCCTATTTTTATAGAAAATATACTCGGGATTATCTCGGCTGTGGTGATTTTAAAGTCCAGCCCAATGGGCTACTTTCATTTCACAAGTACATACACGGTGAAGACGGTCTCTGGATCGTCATGGATCAGAATTTTGTCGAAATTGATACATTTACGCAAGTGGGTCGCGACCGTACAGATTCACATGAGTTTGTCATGCTGCCGAACGGACATGCATTGCTCAATTGCGATCATGACTCAACCATAGACATGAGCCAAATTGTCACCGGCGGGAACACCAACGCGAGAGTCATCAGCATGGATCCTCAAGAAGTGGATAGTGAGGGGAATTTATACTGGGAATGGAAAAGCCTGGACCACCTTGATATTGCGGATTCCTATGCCAACTTAAGACAGGCTTCCATTGATTACACACATTTAAATTCAATTGCCGTCGATTATGACGGGCATTATATCTTTTCCCTCAACCGATTCAATGAAGTATGTAAAGTGAACAGTACAACTGGAGATATTATATGGCGTCTGGGCGGCAGGAATAATGAATTCACTTTTATCACTGAATCCACAATGATCGCAAGCCAGCACCACGCCAGACCCGTTCCGGGTCAGCCCAATCATTACACCATTTATGATAACGCCGGTGGTGGAAACTCCCGAGGCGTGGAATATTCGCTTAATGTGGGCGCTCGAACTGCTGAAAAAGTGTGGGAGTATTATGATAATCAGCAAAACGGTATGATGGGTAGTGTGCAGCGTCTGGACAATGGAAACACATACATCGATTGGTCTGACAATCCCCCGTTGCGGGCAGTTGAAGTGGATGCTTCAAATAACAAAGTATTTGAAATACAAGTGAATGGCATATCCAGTTACCGTTCCTACCGCTTTGATTGGGACGGCATGATGCTGAAGCCCTATCTGCTGGCAGAAAGCAAGCCGGAAGCGGTCGAGCTAATTTTTAATAAATTCGGTGATACGGATGTGAAGGAATATGAAGTGGTCGGAGGCAAGACTCCCGGTGCCACGGAAATACTTTATACCACATCCAATACCTGGGCTGAGTTAACCGATCTGGATAACAGCTCACGTTATTATTTAAAAGTTTGTGCGGTGAATCATTCCGATCAGCGAAGCGACTATTCAGATATGGTCACAGTGGATGTGCAATACTCTATCCCTGGTGTCAATCTGATTGTGAATGGGGACTTTTCAAGCGGCACATCCGGATGGGAAATCGTCAACCAGTCAACCGGTCAGGGATCTGGATCCATATCTAATGGTGAGTATAAGGTTCAAATCACAAACAGTGGTACGGATTACTACCACGTTCAATTGGTCCAGGAAAGCTTTCCGCTTATTGAGGGACGGACCTACGCATTGGAATTCGACGCGTACGCGGATGCCAGCCGCATTATCGAACCGCGCGTAGCTCAAAATGGCGGCAATTATACCAATTATTCAAAGACATCCGCCATTTATATCACACCCCAGAAACAGAATTTCAGTTACGAATTTGTGATGACTGATCCCTCGGATGATCAGGCGCGCCTCGTTCTTAACTGCGGCTCCTCGAATATCGATTGTTATTTTGACAATGTCTCTGTTGCCGAGTTTGTGGAATCTGATGTGGCTATTCGAAAATCGGAACAGCCAAATCAGTTCGAGCTGTCTAGGAATTATCCGAATCCATTCAATGGATCGACCGCTGTTAAATTTTATGTGCCGGAAAGTAGTCATGTGAAGGCTACTGTCTTTGACATTACGGGCAAGCAGGTTGCAGAAATTGCGAACAGTCCTCACGAGGCGGGATTGCATACTTTACGATTTAACAGCTCGGATCTGAGTTCAGGCGTGTACTTCTGCCGAATCAACGCGACAACCTTGTCAGGCAGCAACTCCTTTGAACAATCCCAAAAATGGATTCTATTAAAGTAGGGACAATGCATGCATTGTCCCTGCTCTCCTACCTCCAGGATGGAAATACATTATAAGGATAAGCATACCAGCCTATATGCAAGAGTTTGAATAGCAGGGAAAGAGAACCAAGATCACTAGATAAACACACAGTGTAACCATAACATCCTTTTTGGTCTCAGGAAATTCCTTTTTAATAACCAACCGCATGGGTGTAGAAACAATCCTTGTCAGAAACCGTGGCAAAGGCATCAGAAAGGGTGTCTTATGATGATAGGATATATATTCATCCTTCCGTCTTGCTTCATTTTCACCTCTTCAATCATGGCTACACCCACAATCACCAGGGTTGAAATAAGCCAGGGCAGACTACTCGGAACACCATAGGAGATCTTGAACTGATACAGGTTGGAATGCAGCGACACATAAATCAACACTCCGTAACTCCACAGAATCCAGCCCAGATATTGCGGATGCCGGGAAAACCGGTACACCCAGATATCCGCTGTGATCTTCTTCTGAAATCGAACATACGACCACGCGATCACGCCCGCGATAAATAGTAGAATCCCCACTCCCATGCAGTAGAAGGCGAAAGCGGTGCGGATCTCCAATCCTAAAAATACCGGAACATATACAATGGCCATATACGGCAAATAAACAATTTCACCCCACGTTAACACATCATAAGATACATCCAAAAACGGAAGCCAGATCACACGCAAAAATCCCAGGCTCGCTAAAAAGAACATACTAAAGGCAAAGTGCCCGAACACCGGAAGAAACACAGCAACTGCTCCTAACAAGGACAGTCCCCGCTTTTCAGTCACAAATCCGACGATTATGAGTACCAGTACAATCGCTAGACTGCCATAGCCGATCCACCTGAGTTGATTGGATTGAATATAGGCTTCGGTTTCCACAATCTGCCGACCGGAATCAAACCCTGGAAATTCAAACTGGTCAATGAGAAATGATGACGGGAGATTGGGCAGTTCAATTGCAGCGTAGGTCAAAGCAATAGTGAATATTAGAGCAAATAAGGAAAGGAGTAATACACTTACCAAGTTTTTTTTCATGACAGACACCCCATTGTTGATGAGCCAAGTGGGAGGATAATCTGTCTAAGCGTACATCACCACCCGGTTGAAGTTGCAGCAAGAGACTGGTACAATGTTCAATATATAAGAGCGAACAGGATTTGATAGATATCTTTGTGGAAACGCGCCTAAACTGTAAAAACATGAAAACCTGTTTTTCACCTTGCACGATACGAAAAAAGTCCGTATCATTTTCTGTTAAGATTTCATAGATCCGAACTTTATAAGATCGATTCATAATAATTTCTGGATCAAAACCAATCCGGAATTTATGCTTAATGATTGCATGGATGTGTAAGATCACATACAGAGTCTAACAGAGATGAATGACGAAATACATACAACAGATTCAATGGATGCAAAAAGCGGAGAAGGGTACAATTCCTTATTAACCGCTATTGTATTCATTTCCGTTGTGAGTTTGGGCATTGGTTTAACCTATCTCCTTTCAAGAATAGGATTTGAAAGCCAAATCCACAAGACTGTAAAAACAATCCTCTTCTTTCTCCTTTTAATAAACGGCCCTCTTGTGCCAATGCTCACAAGACGCAAGGTCATACATCGTTCTTCGATCTTCGGATCTTATGCTCTTTTTTTGACATTGGGCATAGGACTATCCATATTCGCAGGAATGCTCATCAGTCAAAGTTCTAGCCATATCATTGTAGACACTCTGATCGGAATTTCTGGATTATCCGCCTTTTGCATCGTCGGAAATACACTCCTTCGAAGGACCTCAATCCGTTATACACTCATCCTCAGTGGTCTCGCCTCACTTTTTACATTGTGGCTTTCAGGGAGGCTCTGGGGACCGCATATCTTGCATCCCCTGTTCCTCGAAGGGCTTGTTGCGGGAAGAGGATTCATTGACACACTCTTTCATCTCAGCATCTCCCAGATGATTCACACCTATGGTATTGCATCAACCGGTGTGGATGGTCTGACCTCTATGCACTATCATGTAGGCAGCCACTGGCTGTTGGTTCAATGGTCAAATCTACTGGGCCTGCCTCTCGTTGAGTTTTTCACAATAGCCTATTGCACGATTGTGATGCCGCTTTTTTATTTCACCATCCTTCTGCTACCTTTGCAATTGGCTCAAATGTTTAATCGACCATTGGAATTGGATTTCCGCACACCCGTTGGCCGGACATTTTGGCTGCTTTTCTTCATTCTGAATATTCGGTTGTTGCCTGATCGGGCCTTGGTCAACCTGGCTGTATGGGAAACGTTTGCTTTTTCCCCATCATTCTTTCTTGGACTCGCTTTCCTGTTTATCCTCCTTTTAATTATTCTTCAATTGTGGAATCAATATGATATTAGATTTCAGGATGTGATCTTTCTGATATTAATTCCAATTGCAATAGGACTGTTAGGTTGGATTAAAAATTCCACGATGTGTCTTGCCATAGCAGGATATGCATATGTTTTATGGCGGCAGAAGCAGCTGAAACGTCTCCTTGCATGGATCGGGTTGATACTCTCCGGGATCGTTTCATTATGGACACTGTTTAACGTCACCCATTTTACATCAAGTGGCGGTTTTCATCTATTTGCATTTCTACGCACTTACATACCCCTTCACCTCTTGCCATACCATTTGCTGGTTTATTTTGCATTTTTGTTTTTTTACATGACAATCCGGATCAGCCAGAGAAAGATCAAATCCTGGTCCGCGCTTATAGAGGCGATTAAAACGCGTAAACTCCTCGATGTCGAGATTCTGATCCTGATTGCAGTCTTTGGCGCTGTGCCTGGTATGTTTCTGATGATTCCTGACGGAAGCGCGCATGCCTTTTCGGATGTTCAAATCCGCCTCGCTGTGCCCTTGATTCTTGCGCAGAGCGGATGGATCAGTCATTGGATTGCCGATAGAAACAGAAACATGAACCGTATTCTCATTATCCTTATAATCAGTATTATAGGATGGAAAACTCTGTCCCTTGTAGGATTCTACATCAAAGGCAACCTCACTTTGCGCAGTGAAATCCAAAATATCTCATCCGAATTCATATCCCCGGAGAAACGATCTCAATTTCTGACCAAACTTCGCACATTGGATCAAATGCCCCTATCTGGGAAAAGAGGCACCCTGATTCATATATCCAAATCCGACACAGTGTTCTGGAACCATTTTCTTGACCGGGGCCCGAATCAGAAGATTTCCCTGCTGGTTCCCGCCCTCACAGGCATTGCTATGCTGAATGGCCTGCCGCCGGACACGATGAAGATTTCTCATTATGGATTTGGCTATTTTACCAGAAGGAAAAGAACCTTATCGGATGACAAGGCTTTATGCCAGACAGCTTCAGAAATCGGTTTTCCTGATGTTAGAATAATATCCTTTGCTTCAATTGATAGAAATCCGGATGTGATCTCCTGCACCATAGACACGGAGAATTCTGAGTGAAAGTAGCATCCTGTCAATCGAATTATATGCCCTGGAAGGGGTATTTTGATATGATTGCAAGGGCCGATCTGTTCATTTTCTATGATGACGTGCAATACACGCGGCACGATTGGCGGAATCGAAATTATATCAAGACCCATGAAGGGCGTCAAATGCTGACTGTTCCATGTCATGGACATTCCGATCTACTGATCTGTGACGTCAAAATAAACGGATATCGCTGGCAGCAAAAGCACTGGCAGACCCTTGTGTATACCTATCAATATGCCCCTTTCTTTGAGCGATACCGGAACTGGTTGAAATCGGTTTACCTGAAACGCCGTTGGGACAGTCTTTCTGAATTGAATCAGGCAACCATCCAGTATATCGCAAAGGAAATCCTGGGGATCGACACACAATTCGAAGATTCGAGACACTATCCGCTGATCGGAAAAAAGCTGGAAAGGACCTTATCTCTCGTTGATCACATCGAGAATATCGAGGAACTTATACTAGGTCCCGCAGCGCAAAATTATATCGATCCAGAGCAGTTTAAGAAAAGAAACATCCGGCTGTCCTACATGGATTATTCGGCGTATCTTGAATATCCGCAATTTTACAAGCCTTTCATTCATGAAGTTTCTATTCTGGATCTGCTCTTTCATACTGGTCCGAACGCAATGGATTATATGAAACACGTGAGAAAGGAACTCAGGCAGTGAACAAACCCGTTGTGATTTATGGAAATGGTGATTTGGCCCGACTAATCAGGCTAATGAATCAAAATGAACATATCCGGACCATTGCAGCATATACGGCTGAACGCGCCTATATACATGAAGACAGGCAGTTGGGATGTCCTCTCGTTTCTTTTGAGACCATCGAAGACAGGTTCCCTCCAGAGCAGTATGACATGCTCGTGGCGATTGGTTATAAACGAATGCGTGACCGGTCTCTCCTTTTCGAACGGGCCAAGAGAAAGGGATACACACTGATCAACTGGATAAGCAAACGCGCCATCATCTACAAACCGTGTACAATGGGTCAAAACAATATCATTGATGGCGGCACTTTATTGGGACCGGGAACCCGGTTGGGTGACAACAATGCGTTACGTCCCAATATTTACATGGGTCATGACGTACAAATAGGCAGCCATAATTATATAGCGCCAGGTGTGAATTTAAGCGGTGCCTGCAAGATCGGCGATTTCTGCTTTCTTGGAATCGGTTCAACGCTGATCGATCGAATCCAATTGGCGGATGAGACCCTGGTTGGAGCTGGAGCATTGATGTTACAAAATTCTGAGCCCTGTTCAAAATATGTCGGCGTTCCTGCCCGAAAGCACGGTTCGCATAAAGAATCGGGAATCTGTATTGGAGCATAACATGCAGGACATGAACCAAAAAAATATAATCATCAATTTCACACCCACGGGCATGATCCCCACAAAGGAGATGACACCGCATGTGCCAATTCAGCCCGAGAAAATCGTCGAAGATGTGCTTCGAGCAAATGAAATTGGTATAACAATGGTACATATACATGCCCGTGATAGGAAAACTGGCAGGCCCTCGTTCGAGACAGATGTATATGCACAGATTATCGATGGTATTCGAAAGGGCGCTCCTGATCTCATTATCTGTGTTTCCCTAAGTGGTCGTGATTTCAAGGAATATGAAAAACGTGCCGAACCTTTAAAACTGGAAGGAAATTTAAAACCGGATATGGGTAGCCTCACGCTCAGCTCGCTCAACTTTAACAAACAAGCAAGCATGAATGAGCCTTATATTATTTTGGCCCTTGCTGAAAATTTGAGAGATAGTTTGATCAAGCCAGAATTGGAGGTATTTGACTCTGGGATGATTAATTATGCCCACTATCTAATCGGCAAAGGTCTGATCACTCCACCCTATTATTTCAATCTGATCCTTGGGAACATTGCCTGTGCCCAAGCCGATCCACTTCATGCGGGTGTTATGATCCGCGATATGCCGGATAATAGCCTGTGGTCTATCGGTGGCATAGGCGACTTCCAACTGCCCATGAATGCGATGTCAATAGCTCTCGGCGGAGGAGTTCGCGTGGGACTGGAAGACAATATCTGGTTTGACAGAAAACGGACACGGCTTGCGACAAACAGCGATCTGATCCGTCGCATTCACAAGATCGCCGTGGCCAATGAGCGCAACATTATGTCATCAGCCGAATTGCGCAAAATACTGAATCTCGAATCGGGACACGGAAAGTATGGGATGAAATCTGAAGCTTGAAAGGAACGATCATGGAAAAAATCTGCATGTATTCTGTCGTTATCCCGGTTTATAACTCGGTGGATACTTTAAATCAACTTGCTGAGCGGATCTCATCTGTCTTTCTGAATGAAGTTAAATCCTCTTTTGAGATCCTCTTCGTAGACGATGGATCTTCCAATCCCGAGACACACGATACGTTAATTCGTCTGTCAAAATCCTATCAAAACGTCAAATCGATATTTTTAATGAAAAATTTCGGACAAATCGCAGCGCTCATTTGCGGGATTTGCCATGTGCGCGGTCAATATATCATCACCATGGATGACGACCTCCAGCACCTTCCAGAAGACATACCGAAACTGATTGTTCTTCAGGATCACGATATTGTAGCTGCAACCTTTGATAGACTCCGTCACGGTTTTTTCAGACGGTTTACCCACGGCGTGAAGGGCTGGCTGGATCAAATTCTCCTGGGCAAACCAAAAGGGATCGAGATGAGTTCCTTCATTCTAATTAAGAGAGATATTGCCGAAGGCATCCGACTGATGGTCAATCCCTACCCGCTCCTCACATTTCTGCTCTTTTCCCAGACACAGGACGTGGTGAATGTGACAGCAACACATCAGCCGCGGATACAGGGTAAAAGCGGGTATTCGCACTTCAAACGGTTCCATCTCTTTACAAATCTGATTATCAACCATTCGCCAATTCTTCTTTCGAGTATCGGGCTTCTGGGTCTTTGTTTATTTATTGGATCGTTCGCCTGGCTAGTCTTCGTGCTGCTCCGCAGCGGAATCCGGAGTGGTCCGGTCTCCGAGATGACGATCATTCTTTCCGTCTTTCTCTCCGTTTCCGGATTCCTCCTGTTTTCTCTCGGAATAATTGGGAAATACCTTTTCCGGATCCTTCAGACTGTCATCAACCGACCTCCATACCGAATCCGCAAAGTCGTCGGGCAGAGTAATGAAAATGAGTCGGAATTTTAATGTCGGATTCTAAACCATATCCCGTTTTGAAAAAAATAGGACGTGGGCTATACTGGTTCTTGCCGGTCCTCTTGATTATGTTGATCCTGCATCGGATTGATATGGTGCAACTCAAACAGAATCTAACAAATCTTGACCGCATCTGGATGTTTCTCGCATTGCCGCTTTACCCGCTTTCCATTTTCCTTGGTGCCATGCGCTGGCACTATTTGCTGAACCGGTTCGCCAGCACATCCCTTCCCCTCCGCTTCGCCGTCATCCAGCACTGGGCCGGATATGCGGTCGGTCTCTTTACACCCGGCTACACCGGCTGGGATGCCTACCGTGTCTACCGGGGGGGCAAGGCAGTTAAAACCTACCATTCGGGATTGACGATTATTATCCTAGAACGTCTAACCTCGCTCACATCAGCCATGTTGATCCTGTTGATCGGCGCAGGATTTTTATCTCGGGGAAATAGCGAAATAATCCCTATGATCATGGGATGTGGTGGGATTTTGCTTTTATTATCACTAGCAGGACTCGGTCTGCTCTATTGGGAAAATGGGCACATCGTCCATATCGTGTTAGAATGGATGAAACGAACATTTCGAACGCAGGTGGGACAACAACCCGTCGGTAACATACCGGTGCGTGTACGGGACACTTTGCGCACCCGGGAGTTGTTGATTCTTTTTGGTTTTTCGTTCACTTTCCAGCTCATTACCATTATTGTCAATTATTTTCTCTTTCATGCCATCCGGAATCCACTTCCACTGTCCGTGGTTGCCTTTTCCACGCCCGCCTCGCTTCTGATCACCATGCTGCCGATCTCATTCGGTAGTGTGGGTGTGCGTGAATTCACATACATATATCTATATGGTCTCTTTGATGTCATCCCGGAAAAAGCAGTCCTTGTGGCCTTTTTCAATCTAATGGGTCTGCTGATCAATGGATTGATCGGAGCAACAATTTTCGCATCGCAATTCGAACGGACGAAAGTACCTTCCAACTCACAAACCCAAAAGGAAAACTTTTGAAAATCCCATTCAACAAACCTGCAATGGTTGGCAATGAACTCGAATATATCCAGGATACTGTGAATCGAGGGCAACTCTCTGGAAATGGTTTTTACACCAAGCAATGTCATGCTTTCTTTGAATCCCGCTATGGATTTCCCTCTGTCTTCCTTACGACATCCGGCACGGATGCCCTCGAAATGGCCGCGCTTTTATTGGATCTCAATCCCGGAGATGAAATCATCCTGCCCTCATTCGCGTTTGTCTCCACAGCCAACGCCTTTGCGTTGCGAGGCGCACAACTGAGATTCGCAGATAGTGAATCGCGTACCCCCAATCTTGACGCCCATTCTATCGAATCTTTAATTACAGAAAAAACACGGGCCATCGTGCTTATTCATTATGGGGGTGTGGCGTGCGATATGGACGCGATTTTATCGATCGCTCGGAAGCACAGCCTTGTATTGATCGAAGATGCAGCACAGGCCATTGATGCCTGTTATCAGAACAAGCCACTCGGATCGCTCGGACACATGGCTGCATTCTCATTTCATGAAACCAAGAATGTAATCTCTGGTGAAGGTGGATTGCTGGTCATCAATGATGTCTCACTGGTTGAGCGCGCAGAGCTCATCTGGGAGAAAGGTACCAACCGGGCCGCTTTTTTCAGAGGGGAAATTGGAAAATATGAATGGATGGATTTAGGATCTTCATTCCTGGCCTCGGAACTCACAGCAGCTTATCTTTACGGGCAGCTTGAGCATATTGATCGGATTCAGAATAAACGACTCAATATCTGGAATTGGTATCAAGAAAGGCTTCAGCATTTGGGGGACAAGGGGCATATTGGATTGCCTTTCATCCCGGATTACGCGCAGCATAATGGGCATATTTTCTATATCCTCTGCTCTGATTTAACCGAACGTAATGCCCTGCTTTGTCATTTGAGGGAAAGAGGAATCAGAGCGATATTTCACTACCTGTCACTTCACAAATCCCCATACTTCAAGTTAAAGCATGATGAGCGTGAACTGCCGAATGCCGACAGGTTCATGGATTGCCTGATCCGTCTGCCTATGTATTATGAAATGACTGAATCTGAAGTAGATTTCATCACTAAAGCAATCTTTGAGTTTTATCGCAAACAGTAGAGTTTGCGAGATCGACTTATTTTTTCCTATGCTCACGTTGATGCGCGATCAAATCGATTATCGTTTTCAGTAAGATAAAAAGCAGAAGCCCGGCAATTGGAGATTGTAGCGCCATGACCAGAAAACCACCGACTATCAGGGTGACATGTAAAATTACAATCCTTTTATATGGTCTGGACATTAACTGCTGCAAAGTGGTTGTCTTATATTCGCCTTTTCTGATATAATTCGCAAAGAATGAATATCCATGACTTAGAAACAGGGCAAGCACCGCGAGTTGCATATAAGGATTCGAAATAATTGGATAGAATATATTTTGGCTTACCGGATCCACATCATCAAATAAGCCCTGACCAAACAGAGCGATAACGAATACGCCATGTACTGCTGTAAACATACCATAGTGAAATATAAAAAACGGTATCATGAATAATTTCGTCACCCACGTGACACCTTCTTCAGATTTGAAGGCAATCATACGGAGGATATTATAAAATCCCACAACTACATTCTCTGACCAAAACAGAAACATGATCGGGAAAATCTGCCAACCCCAGAAGATAATGCCGTAAATCGGAAAAAGATTGACAATGATCAAACTGATCATCGAACTGCGTGGTGATTCAGGTTGTGTAAAGAAGCCTTTAATTTTATTGAAACCAGACATGATCATCTCTCAAGAAATAAGCCATCATCAACCTTTACACCCAGGGTGGATACCCTGGGCGATCAGACCTACACCAATCATATACTTTGATCCATCCAATATTTCCAAATAATAACCATTGCCATCGTATCCAATTCACAATACTGCAGTAATAAATTTTTAGTTCGCTCTCTTCGTTTGGTATCGTCTGCTAATGAACCAAACATCAATTCATGATATGCTCGCATTGCATCTGTTCCAATTTTAATTACTTCATCGTTGCCCTGAGAATCATTAATTGGCTTTAATGTGTCATAAGGATTTAGATTATCCTCAGTATCAGGTTCATATTTCTTAAACCAAGGAATGGAATGCAGATAAGGATTGTTTTTCCAAATAGCTGGTAAAACACTTTTAATAGAAGTTTTACCTTTCATATCAGGATGGAAATAGCAATCTAAAGTTATCTTGTTCATATCAACAAATCTACCTTCGCGACCTTCATCTGTTGTGATATTTATAAGCCATTCCTTCAAGTTGTCGTTTGAATAATTATAAATATCCATCTGCTCTAAAATATCTCTAAGAATTGTATTCTCAAATGACGACCACATTAAAGGTGTACGTGTAGTACCAATTTCATTCATCAAAGCTTCTGCAAAAATAAAATTTGGAAACACGTTATCCAAATTCAACCATTCCGAATGAACAGGCTCACTTTCAGGGCTATCAATTGTATGACAACTCCACTGGAAAGCAACAAGCTCATAGGGTCTCATGCCCTTATGGTGAGATATTGCACCTTTGTAAGTTTCAAAGTCAATAAAGTGCAACGGATATTCAAAGTCACTTAATATGGAAGACAACTCACTACTTATCCATTCAGATTTTGTTTTTGTATATTGATATTGTGTGAGTTGCCTTTGTCCTCTTGAGCCTAATTCACCTTTTCGGTTTCTAAATCGATCGGTATCAATATCCCAGAATGAGACTTTTCCTTGAGAAATTAATTCGTCAAAATACCAACCTGATTTATAATGGCCAATTGCACCACCAAAATATAAATCAAAAATGTTAGGTTCAATATCAGCTAGCTCTTGCCAGCATTCACGAAAACCATTCTTTTCTTTTTCTGCCCCAAGATTGAATTCACAGGTTTTACAATTTTTATTAATTGAATAATGTTCGGGTGTGATCCCATTATTGAGTATATCAATAAAAATATCTGAGTGTTGTTGTATCTCAATTAATATTTTTTCAACATCATCATCCACAGGTAGTAGGGTCAATAAACTATCTTCTTGGAGCTTATCGATATATTCACCCTTATTCGGATCATCCTCATACTTAAATTCTACAAATGGTCTTTTGAATTTGACAACACTTTGAGCTGGCAATTCTTCTATTTCAAATTTTTCATCAATCATTTTATTTACTTTAAACCAACCTGCCAATCCGTCAATTGTCGTCCTCTTTGATTTATCTGGTAATAATAAGTAAGAATGAATTTCGTAATTGGGATATGCTTCTCTTAAAACCATTGTTTGAAATGCTACATCTTCAATGTGCTCTTTAAGTTTTCTTTTTGCGTTATAATTATCATCCTCACTGTCATGTGATTTTGATTTCACTTCAATGAGATTTAGAGTGTTATCTTTTTTCTCCAATATATCTATCCTAATAATTTTATCATTTGATAAAACTGTTGCCTCAAAAAGAGTGATATTTTGGTTTTGATCAATTTGTTTTCTTGTTTTATCGACAGCTTCAATGATTGTATTAGATATAATTTCTATTCCATCTGGATATATTAATTGAGCATACTTGGCAACGATGTGTCCTCCTTGTGCAAGCATTTCCATGTATTCATTTTCATCATTTAGTGTGTCATAGGATAATTTTTTATAAACCAGTTTTTTGCAGCAGGATGATGCAATTTTAAAATCTGATTTGGATAATGTCATAATAATTGGCCTTTATTTAACACTTGATAACGAAGCTCACCTGAAAACAAGTCGCTAGCCTAGTTTTCTGCTTTAAGATCTTATTAGATTGCTTTATCTTTAATTATTGAGTCTACATATAAACGGCAGAGCAAATCATTTTTTACTGTTGCCTTTATTGCTTTTGCCCATGCTTTCCTCTCAGCTTTAGGAAGTGTACGTGATAACCATACTAAACGTCTTTTCTCCCATTCATCCGAGCGATCAAAGTATTCGCGAATAGTTATAAATTCACTCCTTGTGAGATTGTCGCAAAGCCCTTCAAGGGCTATCATTGATGCATATGTGGAAACATCTTTGCCGGGAGATTTAACAAGATGTATAAGAGCCTTTTTCTGGAAATACTCTTTATGGGAGAGTAGTTTCGCAATAGATGCACAGTGCCACTCAAAAGAATAGAATTCAGCCTTCATAATGAGGGTTTTATAAAATTCTGAAATTTCCTGCTTTTCTTTTTGTGGTATAAATTCATGATTTTTCAAAAGCATGTCGATAAAATAATCAAGACCGTAAAGGTAAATAGAGCATATTTTAGCAATTTCTATCAACTTATTGAAGCTTTTTTGTATAAGAGCAGCAACAACAACCTTTTGTATTCCTTCGAATTCTACAATTGTTTGATCTGTAAGAATCATAAGTTCATCACTGATATTTATAGACTGAAATTGAGCATGTTTTTCTTCTGCAGGCATAAAAAAACGTCTAACAATTCTGTTATATCCACCCGTTAATCTTGAAATAACTTTAAGAACCTTTTCAGCTGAATTCTTATCACTATCTTCTGGATGTTTTTGAATTTCTGGATCTTGCTCCTTAACTGCTTCTCTGATATTTGTCTTCGCAGTATTTAGCATCAAACCATCGCGGAAAAGACGATTTGTTAATTTGTTCATCCATTTCTGTGCACAAAGGAGATCTGGTGCAAATAACCGATAGTCATCTACATATCTTGTAAATTTAATATTTTCAGAAATGAGAAACTGGTCTATGTCGATGAGAGCCACCTCAGCTAGAATTCTGCTTGCTATATTTCCAACAGGTATTCCATAACTATCCTTTTTTGACCAAAATAGTAAAAGATCGTTGGTGTAGTTGACAAGCTTTTCATCAATGCCAATACTAAGAAGGGTTGATTCAATTCTATGTATATTAATTCGGTCATAAAATGCTGCTATGTCACACGATACAATAAATTTACAGGACTTTTCAAGTGCTAACTCTTTTGTGCGCTCTCGCCATGCACTATAATTAATACCTTGGTCGAAAATATATTTGCCATCCGGTTTAAATCTATATGAAAATACGGTTTTGTTTGAAATTGATATTCTTGATTTCTCAACCTCATCAGCATATTGAAAAACCAAAGTAGTGTATTTAGCAAGACAGTTTGGGTTTATTATTGCCGCTTTTCTAAAATCAAACACATACCTATTCTTCGGTGTTAGCAGATATTGAATAGGTCTAAACTCCATGTCATCAATGGCCCCTCTTTTCAACTTTGCTTTTATGTCATCTATGAATTCATCTTTAAACTCCTTAATCAATTCAATTTCAATTGATTCCGAAGTGATATCACTGCATCCATCGTTGATGATAGATGCGACCGCCAAATTTGCTGCTTGATCAAGATTCATAGTTTTCTCGTTTAATCTAATATATTATTAACTATCCAAACATACTCAATTCATATGTCTATATATAGAATCATGAACCTGAAAAAACACTTCGTTCTGGTTTTTAAAACGTCTATTGATGTAGGGCAATACAAAGATAATCTGTCTTCAATATAATAACACACATTGAAAATACAAGAGCTTTTCTGGAAATGTAAAATTATGCAAAATATTTTTTATCCGCTTTTTCATCTTGCGAGATTCGAATAAAGTCCTTATAATTCTCTAACAAGATGTCCCGAATCTGAAGAAGGCTTACGGACATTTTACACCCATCATTAACAGCGGACACACACATCATGAAAATCACCCCCAACAAATATTTTTGGATCATCGTCTTGATCCTCATCAGCCTCACAATCGGCTGTAAAAAGAAGCAAACATCAGAGCCGAAGGAGAACCCGCCTGTGGAAACCAACACCATCCTTGTGGATTCACTCGCCACGCCTGAGACCGTGGCCCTGTTTCAGAATCTGAAATCCCTGGCTCAAACCAAAGTGCTGTTCGGACATCAAGACGATCTCGCCTATGGTGTGGGCTGGTCGGTTGAAGACGGCCGGTCGGATGTCAAATCCGTATGCGGAGATTATCCCGCAGTGTATGGCTGGGATATCGGTGATATCAGTAGTACGTCTAATCTGGATGGTGTCAATTTTGAAAACATGAAAGGCTGGATCAAAGAAGCCCACGCGCGCGGCGGAATTAACACGATTACCATGCATTTGGACAATCCGGTTTCAGGTGGTAATGCATGGGATAATTCAGAAGCGGTCAGACACATCCTGCCTGGAGGGCTCTATCATGCCAGTTACATTGGGACGCTGGATTTGATTGTGGATTTTCTGAAAGATTTGAAAGCTGAGGACGGCACGTATATCCCCATCATCCTCCGCCCCTATCACGAACACAATCACACCTGGTCCTGGTGGGGATCGAACAGCTGCACGGTGGAGGAATACAATGCGCTCTGGCAAATGACCGTGGAGTATTTACGGGATGAGCAGAACATCCATCATCTGCTTTACGCCATTTCACCTCAGGAAATCAGGACTGAAGCGCAATATTTGGAGCGTTATCCTGGCGATGAGTATGTGGATATTTTAGGCCATGATGATTACCAGTTGTGGAGCCTCGGTTATGTTGCGCAGCTTGGTAGGACATTGGATATGATCGCGACACTCGCTGAAGCCCGGGGCAAGATCTCGGCGCTCACCGAAGTCGGCGTGGATAAGGTGCCGCAATCCAACTGGTGGACGGCCTATCTGTTTGCCGCTTTAAACTATAATGAAAACGCAAGGAAGACCGCCTGGGCACTGGTCTGGCGCAACGCATCGGAATCCCATTTCTTCGCTCCCTATCCCGGCCACGCGAGCGTCCCGGACTTTATCATGTTTTACAATAATCCGCTCACAGCATTTGAAAACGATTTAACGGACTTGTACAATTAACTGTGATTTACAGTGTCGGCGAGTTGTGTACGACTTGAGATAATTTAGTTCAAAAAGAGGAAATAGATTTCAAGATTTAGAAGACCCGATCTACTTGTGATTTAATACTTTATAGAATTCTTCTTCAGATATATCTTCTGTTTCTTCATCATTAGCAGAGGTATTCTCTTTTCTGAGTATCGAATCAAATACCAGTTGCGGATTTTTAGCAGACTTGTCGTAAAAAGTATCAGAGTGAATGGATCGATTAATTCCTGTCAATCCGGACTTGGTTTCTTTCATTTTCATATTCATATATCTTGACCACATGATTAAAGCGAGGATTGCAACGGTTAAAATCCCCAACTTAAATACAATATCAAGCCACATGACCAAAGTCTCTACCTGCATCAGGAAATCCTTTTTGTTTGAAATGATTTTAAACGGGCTTTGAGTAAAGTTAATTTACATAATTTGCAATTCTATTTCAAGTGAATTCGTGTTAAATGATTCGAATTCGTTATTCATTCTCCGTCGCCAGATCCGTATCTGTTTGGAATTCATCGTCCTGTGAATATGTAAATACTCATTTGGACAAACTGTCCACACCCCGCACATTCATCTTGAGACCATAAATTCCCTTGCTCGCGGTAATAAACAGCATCTTTCTGTCCTTGCCTCCGAAACAGACATTCGCCGTCCAGTTTTCAGGGACATCAAAATGAGCAATCTGTTCACCCTGTTTATCAAATACAGTCACACCCCGACCTGTCAGATAGAGATTTCCCTCTTCGTCCAAAGTCATGCCATCAGAGCCCATCTCGCAAAATAATATTTTATTGGACAAGGT
>JABMRT010000250.1 GCA_013202295.1 Candidatus Zhuqueibacterota bacterium | reverse complement strand
TATCCTGCAGATTGCACTCTTGGTGTCACCGCAGCCACATTGATACTCTGTCTTTTGATTTCTTCGGTCTCATCAAGTTCAATTGTAAAGGGGCTCTCTGCGGGTGAGATACCCTCATTTTCACCGTAAGAATCATCACCCTGCAAAGAATCGGGATGGATACCATAGTCATATGAGACAAGGACATAATAATAGGTGCGGCCATTCTGAGCTGTTGAATCCACAAACGAATGGGCAAGTCCCTTGTCACTTCCGAGATAATATCCCTGGCCATTGACCTGACCAAAGTTTGCAAAGTCCATGACGCCATCGGCTTTGTCACACTCAAAAATCGGCTCATAGAGTGTGGGAGTACCAAAGCCATCCGTGATGGTCATGGCATCAGACATGGTCTTGTCTGTGGCGCGATACAGTTTATATCCTTCAAAGTCATTGATTCGATCAAGGAAGGGTTCCACTGTCAACTGATCCGCCCGATTGTCCCAGGTCAAAATCACATGGCCGTCACCCGGTGTGGCAGTCAAAGTCGGTGTCAGAGGTGGCTTGGCAAATCGGTAATCGCGATTATAAATAATCTGCACGGTGCCCTTGAGCCGAAAAAGGGCCGGAGCGGTATGTTCTGCAGAACTCAGTCCGGCAATAGGATCGTAGGAGTGCAATTCAGACATTGAAACACGCTCCGTACGCCCCTGGTAAAGCTGGAACATACCCGATGCAAATATCTCGGATAGATTACGCGGTGTCCCGAAGAACGGATTCAACGAATCCATGGCCATTTTCTCAAACATCGAACGATCGTTCTCAAACCAAAGCGGATAAGGCGGTGTATGCTCCGGTATGGGATACATATCAAACATGGTCAAACCAAGCATGTCTGACTCTGAAATATCGGTTTCTCCAAAATCGGGTTCACTTCCGGTTGTGTTTTGATCGGGGCGATGATTACACTCGGTGCCATCGGCATCAGGACCAAAATAATTCAAATCGCCCGGGGCCACGCCATCGGTTCCGAGATCATCGCCTGCATATTCACCAAAATCATATTGGCCGTTGTTATTGGCGTCTATTCCATCGTTCCAGTCCTGATCTTCATCTGCATCCCAATGTTCGCGAAGTTCATTCTCATCAAGTTTGGAGACACGCATAAATTGATCAAGATCGCTATAGCCTTCAGTAGGCCCGACAAGAGTGGTTGCGATATTATCTCGTTTTTCATCCGTGATACCATCGGTATCATTGTCTTCACCATCCCAGGAGATACTTGGACTTTCAAGGAAGGCAAAACCCGATGTACCGCATGGACGGCCGCCGATTCCCGTACCTCCGGCGTTTCCCACCCAGGAATAGGCCAAATCCTCTTGCACGTCAAAGGCAGCCACGTCGAGGTTCAAACCTTCACCACCGACCGCATTATCAAGCCAGTATCCGAAAGCAACCTCATTGAGATCATAATCAGAAATATTGGCAATTGTGTACTGCCAGAAAATACAGTCACGGGCCTGGGGGTTGGACCATTGAAAACCGCGCTGTTCCACACGAATTCCCAAACCACCCCAGGGCTCTCCGTATTGAATGGAAACGTTTGGACGTTGCTCACCGATATAATGTCCCGGACGCGGATAATACCAGGGACCTGTGTGCTGCGTGTTCAAAGGCAGATATTCCTGATCTTGCGCGTCATTGGCCGCGAAATAAGTTTCCATATCGGCGTTATACACACCCCGTCCGAAAAAGCCGTCCCATTCACCGGGCCACTTTAGTTCGCTGTTCGTTGAGGGCCAGCCATCCATCGGCCATGAATCCGTGGATCCATTCTCTTGACCAATCGCCGGTGTTTCACTATCAGGGCTTAAATAGGTAGCAATAGCCTTGAGGTTCCACTCAATGCCCGAAGCCGGATCTACATCCTGTCGCTCACGATAGCTCGTTTGACAGTAAAAGAGCGTATCCAATAAACCGGCCGCAGTCTTCGTTGCAATTTCAGCCGGATCATCGACAGGTGTGGTGTCACCTTCGATAAAAACACGACTCGTGATAAGAAGGCCGATCCCGTCATTCATTTTATAGCCGTAATAGGTAGCCGGCCATTTTGATGCTTCAGGATCGGGCCAGTCTGACAGCTCGGTTGTATTCTTGAACTCAGTAAAGACACGGTTTCCTGTCATATATCCCTCTCGCCGGGCCGCATCATCACCGGCGGGATCTTCTGGACCTTCATAGATTTTGCCCTGACCCCATACAGAAGCGGCCAGCAGCAAGGTCACAGAGATGAGTAATAAAACTGATAATGTCCTCTTCATAGCCATATTACCTTTCAGCTTCTATTGTGATTAAACCGGTTCACCCGGAATTAGAATGTTACACCGAGTCCGAGTTTAACCTGACGTGGCGCTCCGAAATTGCCGGGATTGTTAATCCGGTCATAGTAAGTGTTGAAATCACTCACATGACTTGCCAAATCAGATGCCCTTACAATCGACGAATTGGTCCGGCCGGTTGTGCCGTTCACACCATATTCGTTCATGCGATCAAGCAGGTTATAAACATACAGCTCCAGCTTCCAGTCCATGCCATAAAAAGAACCGATATTATAATTGCTTCTCATATCGACGGAGAAATCAGTTGGTTTATAGGCATTGTTGGGGTACAGATTAATCAGTGCCAGACGGCTCTCATTAATCGGATTCCATGTATATGCCTGTCCGGACCCGTACGAGGCCGTCAAAGTCACACCATAACGTCCCGGATTGTATCCGACAATCGCGTTAAATGTGTGACGCTGATCCCATGAAACCGGGATGAGAATTGGAACCGGATCTGTTGAATCACCAGCGCGGTCAAACGAAGTTGTTGGACTGTCAGCCACACCGCGGGAAAACATCAACGTATAATTGACCGCAGTATAGAGCGGACCCGTATTGAAATCATACTTGACCTCAAGGCCGCGCGTATTCGCGTAATCTTTATTGCCATACGCACCGTATTTCACCGCATTGTATGTGGTGTATACTTCAACTGTCATCAGATCATAGATATCTTTATAAAAGAGCGAGACTTCCAGACCCATGCCTTCCATCAATTCCTGCCAGAGACCGATTTCATAACTTACGGTTCTCTCCGGATTCAGCTGGGCATTGCCCATCTCAGTGGCGAAGTTGGTCTGCTCGACCAGGAAGTTGCTTCGTTGGTACATCCGTTCAAAGGGCGGCATCTGAACAAAGTGACCATAACTGAAATGGAGCACTGCAGATTCACCCAGCATATAGGAGAGGCCAAACCGCGGACTCCACTGCGATTTTACATCCGCATCCAGATAGGTGGAATTTTTACTCTCATCTTCAAAAGTGAGCTGGCCTCCGGGATTTCTTCTTTGAGAAGGATACACAGCATTCGGATCCAGATTGTCATACCGCATTCCGAAATTGATCACCATCTCCTCAAATTCCATCTTGTCCTGAACATAGAATGACAACTCAGAAGGTTCTTTCAGATACGCATCCGCCCCAAACGTTTCTTCAGGGGTGAATTCAGGTAAATAAGAAGAACCTTCTTGCAATGTTCCGGTGTACACATTTCGCACTGAACCGCCGTAACGATCAAATTTGTGCTGTGTGTAGAGCGCACCTGTTTTCAAGCTGTGATTTTTATTCACCTGCCAGGTCAGATCGAATTTGGCATCATATTTCCAGGATTTTGTATTAGAGTAGGCTTTGTCCTGCCCGCCGGTATTAAAACCGCAGTATCCGCTGTTCAATCGATAAATATCGCTGACGTAACGCGGATCATCCGGCTCTTCGAACAGTGAGTAAAGATCATCCCTGAACATGTACCCGATCTTCACCTCATAAAATGCGTTGCGTGCGAACATGTGGTTGATCTGAAAAGCGGTGTGATCTGTGTAATTGTCATACCCTGCACGTCCTTGGGGCACATATTTCCAGGTATGATCATAACTGGTGCCCTCGCTGCTGTTGTGCGAGTATGATACCATGGTTTTGAAATTCTTAAGTTTGTATGTCAACTTGCCGAAGTAGGAAAGATTCAAACTGCGGCCCATGGGCACATAGGCACTGTCACCCGTGGCTTGCGATGCAATCGCTGTAGCGTCTCCAAAACTGCTCACATCCCATACATTAAAGCGGCGCACACCATTCAGGTAGCCATCATTTTCATCATAACGGAAGTTTGAAAAGAATGTGAGTTTATTCTTGAGAATCGGTCCTTCAAATCCCACTTTAAAATCCTTTATAGGGATATCAAGACCGTCTGCATTCACGCCCACAAACTGATCATCTCCGTTATGGGGCGTCAGGTATGATCCGAAATATCCAAGACCATATCCGTGAAATTCATTGCCGCCATCCTTGGTGATCACATTGACCATACCGCTCATGGCGCGACCATATTCGGCATTGAATGTTCCACTGATCACTTCAAGATCTTGAATGGCTTCTCTATCCACACTGACTGCTGCTGAGCGGTTTTCAGAGAACGCATTGTTGACTGAAAGACCATCAATCATGTAAGAGACTTCACCCTCACGACCTCCGCGAAAGTGATTGCCAATCACACCGGCCTGCATTTGAACCACATCGTTGACACTCTCAACAGGCAGAATGCTGATTTCTTCTGCGGAAACATTGCGAATTGAACTGGTCTGATCTTTTTTCAATGTCGCACGGCTAGCCTGTACAACAATCACTTCGCCTGTTTCAAGCACAGCTGGACTGAGTGAGATATTCTGTGTGGACGTACGGTTTACAGAAACCTTAACTCCTTCGAGTTTGATTGGCTGATATCCCATCATTGTAACCCGAAGATCAAAGATACCAGGAGGTATATTGATAATAAAATAGGAACCATCCATTCCAGCTGCTGCTCCTAACATGGTTCCATCAATAATGATATTGGCTCCTAAAAGAGCATCACCAGTTGATGCATCGGTGATTTGACCTGCAATTTTCCCCGTTGTCTGTGCAAAAAGCTGACTTGTCAGTCCAAGCACAAGCATCGAAGCGATTAGTAAGATTTTTATTCCTCTCATCGGTCCTTCCTATTCGCCTTAAGGTTAAAAAATTAAAAGATAAAATGCTTTTAAAAATACGAAATCGACTATCTCTCTCTACCGGCAAAGCACTTTATATTACATTTTTATAATGCCTCCTATTTTAAAATTCCTTTCCCCACGATTTAGCCATTATACTAATTTTTCTTATAATATGTCAAGGTTTTTTTAAGTTATCGGGAACTAATCAGTAGATATTCTTGTAAACCATAATTCTATCATTATGTCGATAACGGGAATTTAGACATGAATATTGCTGTCGTTGGAGCTGGAGGAGGTGTGGGACGTGAGATAACCCGCCAGATTATCACGTCCCAAATGCTTGAAAAACAACATACTATACTTTTATGTGGTAATTCTGAAGGATCAAGTGCGAAAACACTTTATGGATTCAAAGCAGATTTGTTGGACGGGTATGCAGAAATAAATCCGCAAATTGAAGTTATTTTGGAACCTGAAGAAATTAAGGCCGATCTCATTGTTTTTACAGCCGGATCAACTCTGAAAGAATCAAACCATATTGGATCCTCACAAAGAGAAGGCTTGAGTAAACAGAACGCACCACTATTTCATCGCTATGCCGAGGCATTATCAAAAAACGGAAAAGGCCATGAACTCTATATCCTTGTTTCCAATCCAAATGAACTGGCAGTTTCTATTTTTTCAGAATATGTGCATCGGTCTCGTGTTATCGGCATGGGTGCGTTTCTTGATTCTCTCAGATTCCGCAATGAAATCGCGGTTGATCTGAATATTCGTCGCCAGTGTATTCATGCCTTCATGATCGGCGAACACGGACCGGATATGGTTCCACTCTGGAGCAGCGTTCACATTTTCGGGCTGGAGGGCCAGGCTTTAAGTGAAGCGATCAGAAGAATCAGGAAAGGGCTGTCCGTCAGCGAATTTCCTGCAAAAATAAATGAGGTTCAGGAAAAATTACAATCCTTGATTAATGACTGCAGAATACAAGATGCATATAGTTTGCTCGAATTGTATCCGCCTGACATACGCACAATGCTTAAACCTTTTATCACCCATTTCAGCGGATCACGCACACTGATTGGCACTGCAAGGGCAACGATGGATTTAATCAAGACAATCATGATGGGGAGTGACGCACTTGTTGCGGGCCAGATTAAGCTGAATGGAGAATTTCATGGATTAACCGGTACCATCGGAACGCCGTTTGTGATCGGCAACCGCGGCGTAGATCGAATCATTGAATTGCCCTTGGCTGAGGATGAAATAGTCCTTTTATCAAAAAGCATAGAAAATGTTCAACGGAAAATCAAACCTTATCTAAAAAATTAATGTGGCTCTATGTTGATTTGAGTGAGATTATTCAAACATCTGACAGATAGGAAATAATATTATCCATCACACATTGATTTATAAATAAAGTAGCTTTGGGAAAAATGAACTTTTTTCAAAGTCAATCATTGACTCATAATAAAGGTAACCTAAAAATAGGTGAATTATTATGGGGACACAATTAAAATTCGAATATCTTCAAACAATCCAACCAAAGTATCGAACCGCCTCCAAATCTGACAAAAAGAAAATACTCAATGAATTCTGTACTACCTGTGAGTACAACCACAAATACGTGATTCGTTTCCATTACTTATTTGATGACTGCAAATTTGCCGAGCTTTTCTTTACCTGTTTTATCTGATTTTACATAATACAGGTACATACCAGCAGCGATTTCCAGACCTTCTTTTGATTTTAAATCCCAATGAATAATACCATTATCCGGTTCATTTTCGACAGCGATTTCATCAATCAGTACACCACTGACTGTAAATATCTTAATGGTACATTCCGCAGGAATATGCGTAAACATCAACCGCCTGCGTTGATTCAAGCCTGATCTGGCAAGAGCAGGTTCCATGACATTCGTTCCCACATACGGATTGGGAACCACTTTTATTTCTTCCATCTCATTATCCAGAGCACTGGCAAGAATCGCATCGTCAACCGAAACACTAAACATCACTGAATCTCGTTTAAAGAATGGGCGATTCCAACCGAGCTGATATACATCACCGGGTTGTGGCAGCTGGTCTTCCGGAACATCTTTGAAATCAAAGATAAAAACTGTTCCGGCCCAACGGCCGCGACTTTCGATGGCTCCGACAAAAATGCGGTCTTCAGTTAAATCGAATACACCGTTTTGATTCAGATCATTAACAAGTATATCCAGACTTTCATATTCACCGGTC
>JABMRT010000249.1 GCA_013202295.1 Candidatus Zhuqueibacterota bacterium | reverse complement strand
GTGTTACGATATTTCATGGCCTGACAACCTCCTGTTTTGTTATAGTTTATGGGCAATAAAATATAACAATTTTTGAGGTTAATCGGGCCTTTTTTATTTGTTTTTTAATGTTTTAACCGGACACTAATGTTTTAGTATATTTAATTCTTATTCAAAGATCAAGTTATCCGCTGTTGAAAAAAATGGAAAACTGGGCACAGCAATCGGATAAGGTACATTCTGTCTGAATCCAAGCAATGGAACATGTGTCAATTTGACACTTTCGAGATATTTAGGATAGATTTGAATCTGATCAGCATATTTATCCCTGAGCTCAACGATATAGGTTTCGAGAATCTTTGCATTATGGCGACCCGCAGGCAAATCACTTGGATTGGCCGCGCGCCGGGCTGCTAACGTTTTATTCAGTTGATATTTGGCCAGGATTGCGTCATGCCAGACTTCAGCTTTGGCCTTCACTTCGGATGATTTATCGTAGGATCGTTTATAGGCCTCTTCATTGAGCATATGATCAAGAATCAGATCGGCAACTGCTTCTTTGAATAAAGCTGGAAACTGTTCTGCGGGAATTTCTTTTTGTTTATAAACAAGTGGATGTGAGGCAATCGCATTTTTAAAATCTCCGATGGTCCAAATCTCATCGTTAAAAGTAAATAATGGATTGTCGGAGATCGCATCCATTTCAGCGGCACGTTCCGAAAATGCAGTTTCTGCTGCCTGGTCTAACTGCTCTTTTTTAATCAGACCTGTATCGGATGTATGTATAGGCAACAGCATATCGATCATTCTCGTAAAAGAATCCCTGTCAAAACGCAGTTCCTTGCCATGCATTAATGTGGATGTATATTGCTTCCATTGAACCATGGATTCTAATTTATAAAACTCATTTTTCACATCAATAAAGCGAATTTGCTCCTGCTCGCCTCCAAACATGGGGTAAGTCGTGTAATCCTCAACCCGCATGATTAATGTCTGTGAGCGGTTGATCCGAATTGGCGCAAGCACCTCGCCTGCTTCTGCGCGGTTCACATAAAGCGACCGAAACAATCTGGGATCTTCCGTCTCATCCCACTTTATCTTTTTTAAAGACTCATCTTGTGACTGGCTGATTTCATTGTATATCTCTTGTATTGCATCCGGATTCTCTTCAACAGCATCGAAAATGGCTTCTGTGGATGCTTTAGCAGTCACATTGTAGAATGAAACTGTGTATTCACGTTGTGAGGTATGAAAAGCCGTTTGGAGCTCATCCTCATCAAGTTGAACATTCTTTTCAATTGTTTTATTATATAATTCATCTCGCATCGCCTGTTCTTTGATGCCGCGAATATGCGCCTGAAAATTTGAGTTCGCCAGTATGGAACTGGTATCTTCGGCTTCGAATACCATCAATTTCTCAGCAATTAAATTATTTAGAACACTTTGTACTGTGTTGACATTTGGAGGTAATGGAGTAAGCTCCGCTCGATACAATATATCTTTGGTGGTGATCGCTTTGGATCCAACTTTCGCGACCAGCTGCCCTTTATCACTTTCCGGAGTTTTCACACAAAACAACGAAATAAGAATGAGGTTTAGAATAACAACGAAACCACTTGGATGTTTAAAATTCCGCATTATAATTTCCAACCATTACACATGTTTCACAATCCTCAAATTAAGGAATCGGAACAGGATTTCGTGATTCTTAAACGGGGTGAATTCGGGAATAAAACCCAAGAATTACATTTGCGTGACCGCACACACAAAAAAGGAAAAAAAGAGACAAAATGGCCGCATGATGAATCACGCATGGATGTTTAAAAACAAAATCTACGCTCCCCTTCGCATTCGAACATTGGATAATAATCAATACAGGACAAAATTGCAAGCAAAATTCTGCATTGAATAGTATAAAAATAAAAAACTCTGATGAGAAGACATTTCACTCACAAGAATTTATTATATGAATACCTGCCTGCATAGATATCCGTACATACGGATCTAGCTCCCGGATGTATCGTTCAAGATTGCCTTCAGACGAAACAGCGATTCAATAAAATAATAATCGGCATAGATAATCGGAATGTCCACTTCGCTGTCACCGGGCTTGGAACCCACACAATGATCGAGCACAGAATGCTTACCGGATTTTTTTGTGAGATAAGCATTGGATGCAAGATTTTGCAGAATCTGTTTTGCTGCATCCAGATACTTTTGGCTCAGTTCTGGATCCTCACAAAGCTGACTGAGTTCAAGAATCCCGGATGCTGCGATTGCCGCCGCGGAAGCATCTTTCGGTTCCTTCGGGATGTTGGGGGCATAAAAATCCCAGTAGGGCACATTGTCGTTTGGCAAATGTGTTATGAAAAAATCGGCCATAGATTTCGCAGCTTCGAGAAATCGGAATTCGCCTGTTTCACGATAGGTCATCGTATACCCATAAACACCCCAGGCCTGTCCACGTGACCACGCAGAATTATCTGCAGCTCCTTGCTGTGTAATCTTCTCCAGAACTTCACCAGTATTTGAATCATATTTTATCACATGCGGACAGCTGCCATCTTCGCGCAGATGATTTTTTATTGTTGTGTCAGCATGTTTCACTGCGATGTCATACCATTCCTTTTTTCCGCCGTTTTTGGATGCCCAGAATAGCAGTTCCAAATTCATCATGTTGTCAATGATCACAGGAAAATCATCTGGATTCATCCAGTCCCATGATTTAATGCAGCCAACATTTGGATTAAACCGGCTTACCAGTGTCTCGGCTGTCTGTAAGATAATGGATTTGTATGCCGGATTTTTCGTAAGCCGATAGCCATTTCCGTAACTGCAAAACACCATGAATCCCGTATCATGAGTACCATCATTGAACTGTTGTTCGATCAGACCATCCGTCCAACGTTCAGCCTGTTTCTTAAAATAATCATCCTGGGTGACTTCATAGGAATACCACAAACACCCCGGGAAAAATCCGGATGTCCAACCATAGGCATTTGTTGTATACCATTCACCCTTGTCCACATTCCGCGGGAATGCCGTGGAATCCTGAACAATCTCAATGCTTTTTCCGAGCTGGCTAACGGCAAAGTCCAATGTTTCATCAATGAGTGTTATCCATTCAGAATCTGTTTTGGGTGCTTTGGAGCACATTAGCGAACCAAGGGCGAAACATATAATGAATGCGATGATTGTTCTTTTCACTTTCCCCTCCATAAATTCAGTATAATGATTCAATGCGTATTTTTAATGGATCAACACCATTTTGATCGATTTTACTTGCAGTCCAGATTTTAACCGAGCCATATACACTCCAGATGGCATGGACCAGCCCTTACTGTTTCGGCCATCCCAGATCACCCGATACTGCCCCGGCTGCATGTTTGCATGAACAAGAGATCGGATAACCTGACCGCTTTGATTATAAATATCCAGATGGATGTCAGAGTTTTTGTGAATGCGGTACTCAATCACGGTTTCCGGATTAAATGGATTCGGGTAGTTCTGTTGTAGAGAATAGTCAGTCGGGAAATTATTAGAAAAATTGTAATCAGCAATATCTGTAACGTCGTAGACTAAATCAGCATGTGTCAATGTTTCATAAAATATATTCAGAGCAGACCACCCTTTGGGTCTGATGTGTTCTACAATTAACCTCTCCGTGTTTGGCATACTTATACCTTGGCGGTAGTGATAATGATTGAAACCAATTTCCCATGTATCTATATATTCTACGGTTGTCTCATTATCGGCACAGGTTCCCTGCATTTCGCCGGTCAGGATTTGAGTCGCCATAAGTTCCATTACTGCCGTGTAACGTTCCACGTTCTCTGTATATACATCTATTCCTTGATTCCAGGCTACTTCAGCAGCATGGATTGCTGATGCCATACCAAACTGAGCATGATGGTTATTGTCCCTGCAAGTCTCCTGGGTCAGGCCATCAATCCACAAGGTGGGATTTGACCAGAAATTATCCACATTGCCGCCATCACCATTGATTGGAGGAACTCCGCCTTCCGAATCTAAATAGAAGTAAGAAGGATTTCTCACTTCGAGTCTTTCAAGGCCTAAATTAAATACTGAATCATCCTCGTTGAACACAGCGATGTTCATCATCGCATCAATTTGTGTCAAATCAACATTTCCATTCCAGGAACTAGCTGTATTTAACTGAGGATAAAAAGCCAGCCTAAACATATCCTGAACCTTCGCTATGTCTCCGGGCTGCCACCCTGAATAGCCTCTCATAATTTCAGCGGCTGGGCCAAATATCGCACCCATCCATCCTGCCTGAAGTTTATCCTGATCATTACCTGCAGTGAAACCTTCGAATATACTCCATGCATTGAGCACAGCAATTGCCTGTTCAGCATAAATCTCCTGGTCGGTGAAATACCACGCCAGCGCATTGGCGTAGGCTTTCCATGTGTCATCTCTGGCAGGGCCAGCTTGCCCGTTATCGGAAGAATTAATGGTTGTCACCGCATTTGTTCCTCCGGTGGCCTTTGATTTCATATCATTGAATGCTTTTGTCCAGGGTTGTTCTCCAGCCTGGATTTTTGCTTTGACAAAATCGAGGTCGGCCTTCCCACTAATTGCCCCGGGATGGATAAATGTCATCGTATCCTGAGCTGATACCAGCCCAGAGTTTAAAATAAAAAGAAATATAATAAATGATCTTTTATTGAAAATAGCGATTGTATTCATTTTATTTTTCCTCTCCCTTGTTTAAAAGAGGTAGAAGCTTCAAAAGCCCCTAGACTAAATGTTAATCTTTCGATAATTTAAGACTGATGAAATATCCAATTTCTATATTATCTAATTCTTAAATGCATCAACGTCAAGATTGTGATCAGTTGATGAAAATAACTGACCATTGGGTCCATCATCATTCACTTTAATGATTTCCTCTATTCTGTTTTAATGTAATTTCCTTAAATCTGATTATGGCCTGACGTTTTATCAGATGCATTAAAAGCAATATCATCTAAATAAAAGCTGCCGTTACCATTTCCTGTATTAAAAAATTGCAGTTCAGCAACGTGCATAGCGTCAAAACCCGCTGGTTGAACCAAGTCTGCCAAAGGAACGACTATCTGATGCCACTGGCCATCTTTCCATTGTGGACAGTAATTAGAAACAGGCACCTTGGTCGTATGATGCTCCGGCATGTCAAGTGCTGGTGAGCCATTGCATAACAGATTGAATCTCATATCAGCAGCAACTCCTTCTACTTTTAGCCAGAAGGTAAAGTTCTTCATGGTAGTGATGTCGGTGCCGTATGGTCCCACCTGCCAATTGACCCAGTTCCAACCAGCGCCAATCCAATCTGCTTCTGATTCCACATCCATGCTTTTGAATGTGAACTGAACCGCTGTGGTACCACTATGCGCCACGGTCGTTTGTGTTTTAACTGTGCATACGCCATTCTCTGTAACCCAGCCGTCACCTTGAGTCGCTTGTTCTCCATCCCAAACGATCACCTGCTTCGCCTGAGTATTGGTCTGGCACATTATTAAAAGTAATCCGGAAAACATTAACAACATAACCAGGAGAAACAGACCGATAAACCTTTGTGTCGCATTTTTTGTTTTATTGATTTTCATATCCTCACTAAGTTAGCAGATAAGGATTGCATTAAAAAGCTTATTCACTTATCAAGGAATACATCAATTCAATACCTTCGCCGGTTTTCAGATTTCTGCTGTATTGTTTGTCTATTGGATTGTTCCAATGTTCAGCAACACCCAGACTGTTTAGTGTTGTACCATCTCGTTCGGGATCGTAAACCGTTCCCGATGGAGGATTGTGGGCCAAAGCCATTTCTTCCATCGCATGATCGCTGTACATCATGTCGGGTGCATCGGACCACTCAGTCAATGCAAAATCAAGTGCAACCGATTCAATGGCAACGCCGTCCTGAGATGCGAAGATACTGCCTGGCCACTCATTGTTGAAGGGAGTCAATATCCATTTGAACTCTGGAATTCCATCCACAAATTTATGACCATAAATACCGTCAATTAAAAATAGGATGGTTTTTTCACCCAGATCTTTATGTCCCATAAAATCAGGATAAACTGAGTATTGTCGCTTGCCTTCTCTGTTTTGACTAAAACCACCGCAGTGCACATTTTTGCGCCAGTCCGTTTCAATGTTAACACATCCAAAAAAGTTTTTAGCACCAAACGTTACACCCTGGCTTACATGCCCTTTCATTAACGCCATATTAATTACATAATCAGCCTCCACAAAGCAAGTTGCCAGTCCCCTGGTCATACCATCAAAATCGTAAGAATAAATAAACCCATTTTCTACAAACGTAGCTTTCTCTCGTCCGTCTCCGCCATTGTGATCTACAAAATGGACTTTGGGAAAAACAGCATAGCATTTATCGAATATATTGTTGGTAATGAACCGGCTTGGATCGGTTACCGTTACATTCTCCTGAGGAACACCGCCTTCTTTTATCAAGCTGCTCAACAATGAAAGAATGAGTTGGGGATTCGCATTAATTCTATTGCTACTTTCGTGAGCATCAGTATTGTTCATGTTAATTTTAATGGCAATTTTTTCGCCAGCTTGATAACCTTGATTTTGATTTCTCTTTGTTTGGTTGAAATAGGTGAATAATGCCTTCCAGGCTTCTTTCTCAGTTTGTTTATTCGTTAAAGTGAAAAGGGTCTGCGTGAATAGTTGATCCGTTTCTTCTTGGTTGTTGAATTCATCATCCCACCAAAAACCTGTCACACCATCCCATGATGCAACTTTGGGATTGTGACCCCAGGCTACCCTTCCGGGAAAATTTCCTTTGGCAACGCCAAGGGGGATATTTGGTTTGTACCAGATTTCAAAATTATTGGCGCTCGCTTTGGGTGATGTACTGATGGTAAACAAAGAAGCTGCGCCAATGCCTAAAATAGCAAATAAAACAGCTGCAGTGTATTTGGCTTCAACCAATTTATGTTTTGCCTTTTTAAACGCCAGAACCGTTCCTGATAATGTCAGAATCCAAATAACGAAACTCGACATAATAGGTGCTGCCACCCGCATACATGGATACAATGCCCTTGAAGGTTTTGGAATGACTCGAAACAAAAACCATAGGGTAGCAAATATGGAGATAAGGACGTACACTATTTTTACCGGTACTTTTGTTTTTGTTAAGAATCGCATTGTTCTTTTTATCCCGTCGGGAAGTTTTCGGAGTTTTTCTTCAGTAATCATTTTTTGTCCTCACTTTTATAATGCTAAGTTGTTATATGCTGTTTCCATTAACAGAAAAAAGCCTGGCCTTATGTTGCCCTTTCGGGATCCAGATCACGCCCCTTCAATCGCCAAGATCATCAATCGCTTGAGATCATGATTGGTTCAACCGTCAGTTACGGGAAGCCCGGACTTACCATGGGCAATGGTGCATTGGGATCATGCACATGCCTGGGGATTTGTGTTAGGGTGATACAGTCCAGAAGGGCCTCGTTAATCACAATCTGTTCTGTATACTTTTCTATAAGAGATGTCAGGTATTGTACCAATGGCAATGATCTACATTCCGCGTAAACGCAGTGGAATCCTCTACTGCGTCTGCTGTTATCTTCATATGATCCGCTGCATAAGTCAATGTCTCATCAATGAGTGTGTTCCAAGTCAGACACCGTCTTGGGTGCAGTAGAACACATCAAAGAACCAAGTTTCATACTTATGATGGATACTAACATAGTTCTTTTCATTCTTTCCACCACGAATAGTAGTCTGGAAAATTATATTATACTTTTAATTGAGCAACACCATTTTGATCGATTTTACTTGCAGTCCAAATTTTAACCGAGCTATATACACTCCCGATGGCATGGACCAACCCTTACTGTTACGGCCATCCCAGATCGCATTATACAGCCCCGGCTGCATGTATGCGCTGACAAGAGATCGGATGGCCTGACCGCTTTGATTATATATATCCAGATGAATATCAGAGTTTTTTTGAATACGGTACTTAATCACAGTTTTTGGATTAAAGGGATTCGGATAGTTCGGAAGCAAATCAAATAATTGAATTTGTCTGACGCTGGATGTCTTAACTGAAGCTTGTATCTGTTTATATCGTACTAGTGCTTCCAGAAAATAATAATCCGTATAAATCCATGATTCTTCATCCTCACCGGCCGCTCGGCAGGCCCTATTCAAGATGGATTCAGTGCCACTACCTTCCGAAAGATAGTCGGGCTGTGTGAGTGCATATATGATAGCTTCAGCCTCATCCAAATACTTGGATTCACCAGTCAGTTGGGACAATTCAAGCAGTGCGGAGCATGCGATTGCTGCTGCGGATGCATCCTTCGATTCATTCGGGATTAGAGCGGAATCATAATCGCTGTAAGGCACATGATCTTCTGTCGCATTTTGGATGTAATAATCGGCAAGCAACTCTGCTGTTTCTCCAAAGCGGACCTCTCCCGTTTCCCGAAAAGCCACAGTGTATCCGTACAATCCCCAAGCCTGTCCGCGTGACCAGCACGATTCTGTACTATATCCCTGATGCGTATCAAACTTCCTCAAGCTACCATCATTATTGAAATCCACAACATGATACGTGCTGCCATCTTCACGAATATGAAATGCACGGGTCTTGTCTGCATGAGCTACTGCAATATCGTAAAGTTCTTGCCCGCCGCCATTTTTCGATGCCCAGAATAGAAGCTCCAGGTTCATCATATTATCAATAATGACCGGATAATTCCAACTCCCCCAACTCCAAGACCGAATACAGCCGACTTCTGGATTATATCGTGTGGCCAGAGAATTGGCAGATTGGATCAGGATATCGATGTAATCGGCATCAGCAATCAGACGCAATCCATTGCCATAACTACAAAACATGCGAAAGCCCACGTCATGATCGCCTATATTATATTTTTGGGATTCGAGATCCCCAGTCCAATCAATTGCAGCCTCGAGAAATGTTTCGTTCTCATTATCCTCATACATGTACCATAGACACCCCGAGAAAAAGCCGCTAACCCAGCTAGACCGGTTTACAGTTTCCCAGTTGCCCTGACTATTACATTTAGAAGGATGTTGACTTGTATTGGAATGATTTTCGAGCCATGTCCCAATCTGGCTTACTCCGTAATCGAGAGCATAATCCACCTTTTCATCCAATGTTTGCGCTTGAATTATACCCGATATGATAATGGAAAAAAGTAAGATAAATCGGAAATACAAACAGTTACTCCCTTTTGTAATGTGGATAATTATGCAAGAAATCTTCTATTTTAATATTGTGATCTTCTTCGTGATTTTAAATTCCGGCGTTCTCAACCGTAGCACATAAATGCCCGACGGACTCGATTGCCCCTCATTATTTTTTCCATCCCAACGGATAGTATGCTTTCCGGGCAGCTGTCTCTCATGCACAAGTGTCTGGATGAGTCTGCCTCTCAGATTGACTACATCCAGTGTCACGCAACTTACTGCGGAAAGCAGGTAGCTGATCGTCGTCATCGGATTAAATGGATTCGGGTATGTGGACAATTCGAAATCATCAGGCTGAGACAATCCTACATATCTATAGGGTTGATCTGTAATGGATGTAAGCGGTGATCCAGCCTCCCAGCGCAATTGTGCGGGAATTTTTATCTCATTCTCAACATCGGGCCCGACAGCTGGCCAAGACACATCCCCCCAGAAATCCGGTTTATCCGAAAGGAAGTAAGATGCCGGAATGTCATGATCTGGTATGGTATCATCCCATGTGGTATTACTGCCCCTGACATTGCCGTGCTCTAATAAATCTGCAATCGGACCGCTCGTACCCACGCCTGTATTCAGCACATTACCGATGGTATTCTGCCCGTCAGAATGGTCCCGCACATTGATTCCGCGGATTGTGACCCGATTTCTCAGGAATGTATTACGAGGTCCGCATGGCCCCCAGTAATCCGAAACATCAATCTGTTCCACAACATTGGACTCAAATAGATTGTTATTCGGCCAATGCCCATGAAGCGAGATGTCGCAAAGTCCATTCGCCCGTTCACTGGAATAATTATATGCGAATACATTCCCGGTGGCACCGACATGTACCATCATGGAATGGCGCAGATGATGAAACACATTGTCGATAATCAGATTGCCTGTTGTGTGACCGATATTGTCTGTTCCGTATCCATGTCCACCACCGCCATAATCGTGACTGTGGTGGATGTAGTTGCGCCGCAGTTCGCATCTAAAACACCCGTCAAAATAAAAATGGGCGCGATATCCCATTTCGCTCTCATTAAATTGAAACCGGCAATAAGCTGCATTTTTTATTAGAACCGTGTGACCGTCACCGGCATCGAGACGCTCCAGATGCAGTTTTTCAATCCCCGCATGTTGCACCATACCGAGTGTGCGGATGACCGGATTCAAATCGGGATTGTAATCATGATACAAGGCATTTTGGAGCAAAAGTGTATCCCCGGAAATGCCTTCAAGTGGAATGATTTGTCCAAGTGCTTCTTGCGCCCAGGATTGATCCCACTCTGAATCTGTGTACATTAGATCCGGATCATTGTTCTGATATATTTCGACAAACGCACCCTGTGTAAAGTATTCGGGATTCGCCACAACCAGTTTTTGTGAGCCTTTAACACATCCAGAAAGAACGGGGGATTCATTGCCATAATCATAGGTTAAAATCTCGATGCAATTGTCACTGGCCCCCTCCAGATCGAACTGGATATCGGAACGATCCGCACCTTCACCGGCAAGGATGACACCATGATTGATGGTCAATGTTTGATTGATCAAATAGATGCCTTCCGGGATCCAGACCACGCCCCCCCACGTACCCAGATCGTCAATCGCATCCTGAAATGCGGGACCATCATCATTCTCACCATCACCGTAAGCGGCGTAATCAAAGATATCGACCGTATCTTCCGGAATCGGGAACGCATGGGGGATCCCCGCTTCCCAATCGATTCTCCTTGATTCCTTCAAAATCTCTGCGTGAAGGGACAAATGTACAACAACAAGCATGATAATGAGTAACGATAAGAATCTCTTCATTTTTTCTATTCCCGATTAGGTGATCGGAATTATTTTTCTTTTAAGATTGTGATTGGTTCAACCGTCAATTGTGGAAAACTGGGACTCACCATAGGCAACGGCGCATTTGGATCATACACATACATAGGGATTTGAGTCAGGGTAATACTGTCCAGCAGAGTCTCGTTAATTTCGATCTGCTCTGCATATTTTTTTCGAAGGAATATCAGATATTGATCCCAGTATGCTGTGCGGGCCTTTATGTCATCCGAATCGAAAAGACTGTCTGAACTGACCTGACGAAGCAATTGTTGACGGTGAAACAGCGCCGTCCAGTTGTCCTCCCACATCTGTGTGCGCTTGATGACTGTTGGATGGTTGTCGAGTTTTTTATCATAGGCTTCTTGCGCCAGATAATGATCACGAATCAGATCCGCGAGTGCATGCTTGAATTGGTCGAGATATTCATGCGCAGGGATAATTGCCTTCCGATAAAGCAATGGATGGGCCAGGAGCTCCTTCTGGAAATCGCGCACAGTCCAGAGATCCTCCCCGATCTGGAAGAAGGTTTCATCAAGCAATGTCAATTCGGAATCAAGAGCCTGAACCACGAGTAGATTTTCTCGCTCATGTGTCGTGGGTTCGAGCACTTGTCCGGGCGTGTTCTCCTTGACCGTTTGATGGGCCGTCTGGAACATCCTGAAAATTGTGCTGAACGCCCTGGGATTATACTCAATCCGTCTACCTCCCATGAGACCCAGAATATGTCTGGTCCAGTTATGACCCGCCTTGATCCAGCGCCTTTTTTGTGCTACTTCCTGTGCGCGTAACGCAACATCCTCCTGACCGATTACCGGCTTATCTGCCCAGTCGATGACTTTAAACAGGAGATAGCTGTTGTCCTCCACCTTGACTGGCCCGATAATCTGATTCTCTTCCAAAGTCTGTGAATAAAGTGCTTCATGCACAGGCAGAGGATCCGGATCTCGCCACTTGACTGTTTTTTCCGGTCGATGAGTGCCTAGATCAATCGCATCAAAAACTTCTTGGCGCCGGGCCGGATCGTTTGTCAATCTGTTTGCCAGCTCACCCGCCATGGAATCATTGTGAATGGAATAGAATCCAAGTCGGTATTCGCGTCTGGAGAGATCATAGAAATACCGGATCTCCTCTGCATCAAGTTGCACAGGCTCATACGCGATTTGATTAAAAAGCTCTGAACGCATGGCCTGTTCACGAATGCCGCGAATCCGTGCCTGATAAACAGGATGTTCATGCAATGGGGATACATCGCCAGCTTCCAGTGCAAGAAGTTTCTCACACACCAGATTGTTCAATGCAATGGATTTATCCAGATAAATTTTAGGACGCGGCGTCAACTCGGTGCGCAATTTAAATTCACGAACAGTGATGGTCTTCTTGCCTACAGTTGCAATGATGGGATTATCTGGGTCCGGAGCTGAATTTCGGGTACAGGAAAAATGGACAAACAGCAGAATCATTAGTGTGGATATTTGAACAAACTTTCTATTCATAATCACTCTCAAGATTAATCCTGCCAGGGTTGATGTTTAATCCTAATTCCCTTTTCAAAGGGAAATCCTCAGCTCAGCCGAGGAAGTGGGATTAAAATCCCAACGTCAGCGTAAACTTCTGAACATTCTTCAACAACCCAAAATTCTGAAAAGCATAATCGAGTTTCAGTTCAGTGAAACCCATGATCCGGTATTGAAGTCCGCC
>JABMRT010000248.1 GCA_013202295.1 Candidatus Zhuqueibacterota bacterium | reverse complement strand
TGAGAATATTGAAGGATTACTCATTACCGTAA
Organism: Candidatus Zhuqueibacterota bacterium; assembly: GCA_013202295.1. Taxonomy (GTDB): domain Bacteria; phylum Zhuqueibacterota; class QNDG01; order QNDG01; family JABMRT01; genus JABMRT01. The sequence goes on along the minus strand of JABMRT010000248.1, from coordinate 59,690 downwards.
GGAAGGTACAAAACGGGCCTACACTTAGGATAAATAGACACGAACTCAAATCCATGAATCCTTTAAACCGGGGACTAAAAGTTACGGCAATGATTAATACTGAAAATGATATCAGAATGAATCGTATCAGAAGGACCATATTGGCGTTCTCCCCAAACACCTGACGATCCAATAGACCAAAACTACCCCCCAAAATAACCACTAATCCCCAGGTAATTCGACAAAACCAAAGAGTTCGATCAAAGATATGGTCTTTATAGAGAAATTCAGTAGCTTTATCGTGAAACTGCAGCGAAAATATTTTCATTGAATATTTGTCTACTGACATCGTTGATCCACAGTCTCTTTAGATATACCAGGACGGATTTATTAGTGCGAGCGGTACCCCAAAGATCTTAAATATTGTTATGATGTGATGTGCTAAATCCAAATGTCATCAAAGTACTGATATATTGATTATATCAAAATAACAAGAATAATTGTATTATACTAATACATCGGTCCAAAATTTGGCGGATTCAAAACCTTCTACTACTTGCCAAAGTCATAAGTTTTACTGAACTAAAGACTACTTATCGTAGTCTATACTTTTACACTCTCAGAAGAAGTTACTACTTATAGTCTATACATCATAACGATTTGATCAATGGTTTTGCCTCTACTAATCCTTCGAAGCTTCATGAAATGGAACGAGGCAAGATCCATTGCATTAACAGGTTAGCGTCTTCTTTTAAAGCCAGAAAGTCTCAAACCGCAAATCATAACTTGCCTTATAAACAGGTAATTCATCATATTTTGCCATTTTTAAAAACTCATTTCGCTGGGGCTGTACCCCAGACCCCAATATCAAATAGACAAATAGTCTAATCCCTGACTAAACGTACTGACGACTCATCCTGAATAGATGTGCTGTACCGGTAGACTTCTGAATTTCTGTCATACAGCTTCCGGCCCCATGCGTTAAGACTATGGGCCGAAGTAGAAGACCAAAAATAGGCGCTGAAGCCCATACCGCCGAAGAAATTACCAGTGAAGTGATGGCAACCACCGGGCAGGGCGGAAAAACCGCTTTCACCAAATACGGAATTATTCTTTAGGGCTCCATCACTCCATAATGATGCATTGTCCGCTAGTTTGCTGCCTTCATTTGTGCCGCGATAAAAAATATCATCAGCCTCAAACTGGCTCATACCCAAGTACATCTCCAGTTGTTTCCATTCTTCATCAGTCGGCACATGCCAGCCTTCAGGTGCAATATTACGGCTGTCTTTTACAGCGGCCCAGTCATATAAATAGCCATAAGTGTCTGCATTGTTTTCATCATTTTTATAAGCACAATAGGCTCCTGCGGTCAGGTTAGACCAATCCGTCACATGGGTGATAGCCTCTCCATTACGATAATGGGTTACCTTCAAATTTTCCGCCAGCCACCATTGATCGCCAATTTGAACTATTTTATAAATATTGCCGTCTATGTCAGCGATTGAGGACTGGTCGGTTTGAATGACAATAGATTCCGCTTGTTTATCCAGGTACATTGCCGTCACAATCTCAATACCGGATGTATCGAAAGCTGTATAATGGCCAGTTGAATCAATTCGCCCAGCTGTGCCAGGTGATACGGACCAGTTGACATTCTCCGTCATTATAATAGAACTTTCATCTGAATACTTAGCGGTGCAGATGAACTGTTGGGTTTTTCCGCCTAATACCCTTACACTATCAGGTGTAATTTCGATGCTGGTCAACACTGTTTCCGCTGGCTCTGTTGAGTTCTTGTTACAATTAAAGAACAAAGCAATAACAAACAGAAAACGAACTATTGTTTGTAACTTTCTCATTTTAGACCTCCTAAACAATTCGTTTAATTAAACAAAACGTCGTGGCTAACTGGTTTTAAAACTGAACGATATTTTTATTGAAAAAGCAATTCCACAAAAGGCGATGGCATCAAAAAAACTCGCGTTTTAAAATCCAGTTGAGCCAATTGTTAGCCAATTTTCCACGAAAGAGTCACTTTTATTTTGACAAGAAGGAAGTCCAATTATTAATCACTTCTATCCCCTTTTCCAAAATACTATCGTATCTATTAATAATATCATCCAGTTTTAAATGAACTTCAACATCAGGTTGAATACCAATCCTTATATATTCTCCTCCATCAGGATAAGTCGCTTTAAAAGTACTCAAAGCAAATTCCCCACCACCGGGTAGAATAAAAGTAAGCTTTCCACCTGCGCCGCCTGAGGTTTTCTCGCCAACGATTATAGTTCTTCCTGTTTGTTTAAGCTCTATAACAAAGTCTTCAGCAGAACTATGTGTTGTGGGTCCGGTGAGAACTACCAGGGGACCTAAATATCTCATCCCGTCACGAGGTACTATTTCACTATACCTTGACGTCCATGATATACTTTCTTTCCCCCAGGGGATATTAGCTGGCACATAATGAAAGTAATGATTAGCAGGTGATTTAACTGGTGTATCAATCAAACAGCTTACTATTTTTGAGACAATAGCGTCCGAGCCTCCCATATTATATCTGACATCAACGATTAAACCTTTAATGTTAGCTACATTTAATGTGTCAATCAATTTCTGAAAATCAATGTATACCTGTTGGTTTTCACTTTGAAAATTAGGAATATTAATATATAAGATACCATCATCTAATATTTTCGATTGAATCGTTGGAGTAAATACATTTTCGATAAAGCGATATAAAAATGGTCTGTTATCTTTCCCTTTTGAATTTCTGGAGAGCTCTACAGTTCTAATACTACCATTTGTATCCTTAATTTTTAATCGAACCTTTTCTTCTTTGGGACCATAAAGAATGTAGAAAATAAGTACTGCCTCATCGGCTTGTTTCGATCCCCTTGTATAATATTTTAAAACTTTATCATTGAAAAATTCTCTAACAGGGACATTGTCAATTTGCAGTATTTCCAAACCTGGATATATACGCTCAAATTTCATTTCATCAGATTCACCTACTCGTCCAATTAAGAATTTATCATCAATTACCAGTATTTCTACGGGTGGTATATCATATCCGGGCGTCATTCGCCCCCAGGGTGGTGTGATGTAAGTATGCGAATCTTTTAAAAGTGCAACTAATTCCATTAATACTAAATAATAACTCTCTAAACTCTCAACTTCCAGAACACGAGGAATGAACTCTTGAACTTTCTCATCCCAGTTAATTTCTTGTAGTATTTCTGTATGTGGGAATGCAAATTTCGTTTGAGCCCAGACGGTCATTAATCCCCATATTTTTTGATCGGGTGCACCTGTCCACTCTTTATTATTTGCTGCTTGTTGATTTTGTTGGGAGAATAGGATAGATACATTTAGTAAACATATCAGTATTATATGCTTCATAATTTCACTCCTTAATTATTGGCTAACCTAAGTTTATCGACCATTTCTATTCATTAGAAACATTTCTAAATAGACTAATATCTTTCTAAATACAAACAATTTATTAACATGTTTCTAAATAGACAAACATCAAAATTGGTGTAGTTAGAAATATTTTAAATCCCCAAAGCAGATGCGGCCCGGTCGAATTCATCCGGTCTGATGTAGATGATGTAGCCGTAATCGCCTTTGCCATCCGTTACACAATTTGACGCGTACAAATTCACATTGGCCTGGTAGAGCTGTTTGTGAATTTCCGCAAGAGCACCCAGTTGATCATCTCCCTGCACAAGTAGGGCAGAATGGGGGCCGTCCAACAGAATACCCGCTCTATCTGCCTCAGATGTGAGTTTGTGCGGATCATCGGGGAAAATGCTGAGTTGTGTGCGAGTGGGTCCGATCGGAACAGCTGAGAAGGCCAGAAGATTGATGCCGAGACCGGCGAGCTGAGAAAGTATCGCGCAGCTCTCACCTGGCTGATCGTCCACAGTTGTGTTAAAGTAATCAACACGTCGAATCTGGGATGCCATGGCAGACTTCCTTCCTTTTTAAGAATGAAACAGATCTGGGAATTTTCAAGAGTACGATACGTTTCCAGAGTGTAAAAGTCAAGGGGAAAACATTATTTGATCAAGCGGAGTATAGAGAAAAAAAAGCTTGACAAATGAGAATAATTCTCATATAATAACTATATGCAAAAAGAAACCAGCACTTATTTGAACGAGGTTTTTATACAACACTGCAGGGAGCGTGGATTGAAAGTCACACCACAGCGCATTACTATTTATAAGGCGCTGGCTGGATCGACAGATCATCCCACAGCGGATTTTGTATACCGGAACATCCACAAAGAGCATCCGAATATCTCGTTTGAAACTGTGAATCGTACACTTTTAAAATTTGCAGAGACGGGTATTCTCGATGTGATTGAATCCTTTTCTGGAGCAAGGCGTTTTGATCCGAACCTTGATAGTCACCATCACATTCATTGTGTCCAATGCGGAATGATTGTAGATTTCAAAGACGAACAGTTTAATAATATCCAAATCCCGAAACAATTTAAACGGGAATATAAGGTGGTCAGCAAACGAGTTGTGATTAATGTGATTTGTGAATTATGTCAATCCAAATAATCCTAAAAAAGGAGATGTTCAATGAGTAAAACAATTGAGAATCTGAAGACCGCGTTCGCCGGTGAATCCCAGGCGAGAAACAAATATACGTACTGGGCGCAGAAGGCCCGGAAAGAGGGATATCACTATATTGCGAAGCTTTTCGAAGAGACTGCGGAAAATGAAAAACGGCATGCCAAAGATGAGTTTAATCTGTTGAATGGCATTGGATCGACTGCCGAAAATCTGAAAGCTGCCATGGAAGGCGAGCATTACGAAGTCGAAGTCATGTATGCCGATTTCGCCAGAGAGGCTGAAGAAGAAGGTCACACCGAGGCGGCTGCATTATTCAAACAGATTATCAAAGTAGAGGCCCATCACCGGGATCGCTATAAGAAGTTGCTTGAACTGGTTGAAAAGGATATGGTATTCAAACGCGAGAAACCGATCAAATGGAAATGCAGTGAATGCGGTTATATCCATGAAGGTACTGAGCCTCCTGTGAAATGCCCCTGCTGCAAACACTCCAGAGAGCATTACGAACCGGCCAATCTGGATATTATTTAGGGAGTACCGATGATTCCCAAAAGTCTGCGCATCTGGTTTGTTATCCATTTTATCATGGATGTGATCACAGGACTGCCTCTGCTTATCGCGCCGGTTGCTGTTCTCACATTGCTGGGATGGAGGACGGTTGATCCGATCGCCACTCGACTGGTCGGAGCGGCTCTGTTGGGTATTGGCATTGAATCCTTTCTTGGCCGAAACGCCGGATTGGAAGCGTATCGCGGAATGCTGAATTTGAAAATAATCTGGTCCGCAACCGCGTTGGCCGGATTTGTCTTGTCCATTATAACGACAACGGTTCCTCCGGCAATCTGGCTGTTTATCGGGATCTTCGCGATCTTTCATGGTGTCTGGATTTGTTATCGTATCAAGATCAATTCGAATCATTCATCTTAAAAAAAACAAGAGGGGCATTCAGAAATGCCTCTTTTCTCTTGAATTTATCCTAAAAGTAAAATAGATTAGAATTGTATGAATTTATCCAAAATGGAGGTGATAAAGCAATGAGTCGATCTATTATTGGTTTTGTGATCCTTATAATTTTCTGCCAATTGGCTCTATTCTCTCAGGATTACGAAATGGTCTGGTCTGATGAGTTTGAGGGTACGGAACTTGATGATTCGAAATGGGAACATATGCTTGGAAACGGGACGGATTATGGCTTGCCGGCCGGCTGGGGAAATAATGAGCGTGAGTGGTATTTAGAAGATAATGCTACGATTGAAAATGGCAACCTTGTGATTACTGCTCGTGAAGAAACCCATTCCGGATGCGACTACACCTCCTCCCGGATTCGTACCAAAGAAATGGGTGACTGGACCTATGGACGGTTTGAGTTCAGAGCCAAGATGCCTGTAGGTAAGGGGCTCTGGGCGGCCCTCTGGTTGATGCCCACGGACAATCTCTATGGGGGGTGGGCCGCTTCGGGTGAAGTCGATATCGTGGAATTTCTGGGACATGAGACAAACAAGGTGCATGGCACCCTGCACTATGGCGGGTCCTGGCCACAGAATGCGCAATCCACGGGCAGCACCACGTTGTCAGAGGGCAGCTTTGCGGAGGAGTTTCATGAATTCGTTATGGAATGGGAAGAGGGTGTTTTTCACTGGTTCGTGGATAGTGTGCTGTATCAAACCAAGACCTCCTGGTATTCGACCAATGGTGATTTCCCGGCGCCCTTTGATCAGCGGTTTCATTTGCTGATTAATCTTGCAGTAGGCGGCAACTGGCCTGGCTATCCTGATGCGACCACGACTTTCCCCCAAACACTGGAAGTGGATTACGTGCGTGTTTATCAAAAAGAGGGCGGCTCATTTGTTGGGGATTCGGAGGACACCTCTCCATCCAATTATCTGTTGAGCGACAATTATCCCAATCCGTTCAATTCACATACCACAATACAATTCAGGATTCCCAAATCCAGTCATGTGAAAATCAGCGTGTACAATCAATCGGGCAGGACCATTCAAATTCTGACAGATGATTTTTATCCACAAGGCGAATTTCAGACGTCATGGGATGGAACTGATGCTTCCGGCAGCGCAGTCACTTCAGGGATCTATTTTTATCAGATAGAGACTGATTCTTATCAGGAAGTGAAGAAGGCATTGCTCTTGAAATAGGAATGATTGACCTGAATGATCCAAATCGCAATGAAGGGGACATAACCAAAAAAACATGTAAGAAAACGAGTTGCATCACAATGGTTCGGGGTAAGAGGTGAGTGGTGAGGTTACCCGATATCCCATGCATTTAAATGTTATCGATGACCCGCTTTAGTTTGGCTTGAACTTCCCGGGCCACCTCACCCAACGCGGGATTCTCCACCGCCTGCATGGATGCCATCGGATCAATGACCGCCACTTCGGTTCCGCCGTTTTCAGCATCCTGAACCACGACATTGCAGGGCAGCATGGAACCAATGAGCCGCTTATGGCTTTTGCCACACTTTCTTCATTTCCCTGACCGCCGAAGATATAATTTTTATTTCCAATCACCACCATGGAGTTGCCCCAGCGCGGTTCTAGCCGGTCAGTGGTCTGGCTAAATAAAATTTGTGTTGAGAATGATAAGAGGATCAGGCTGATAAGTATTGTTTTATTTTGCATGATCTATTCCTTTATATACGAAAATTATGATCACAATTTTTTAGCACGCCGGATAGGTCAGGGGCGTTACCGCCCCATTCCCTCCTAAGAACCGTACGTGACAGTTTCCCGTCATACGGCTCAAGCATTTCCAAAGGTTGCCGTGTTGGGGCAACCCGACAGTTATCCTCAGTATATCGCCAGTCTCAATTGTCTGGCTGTCAACTCCCGCCAAAGCTTCGTTTCCTTTATGTGCCGTCTTATCCAGAAGTATCTTCCATTTCACGACTGAATACAACTTGTCTGTACTCGGCTGGACAGACAAAATGATATATTAATATCGAAACATTATGCGATTTATGTCTGTATTCACTCTTGCTCATTTATATAATATAAAAACTTTTCGCTGCAAGCGGCGGGGAATGAGACCCTTAGAGATTAAATCAAAGGTTTCTTGATATCTATTTTCGTACTTTTAAAAGATTTGTCTATCCTTTTAATAATCTCATTGTAAATACTTTTACGATTTTCATGCAATCCTCGTTCAAAAGATTTCTCTTGTATTTAAATAAAAAAATAGTACATTTATTTTTTGAAGCTCTTTTTTTTCTATACAACTGCTTATTCAAATGGCTTGGCAGATATCTCTTTTTACTGGGCTGCATAATCTATTTTACATCCTGTCGACTATTTTCTTGATAAAATTCTGTATTAATGCTGAATTTATGGAGGTTAAAAGGTGATGCGTAAATTCATGTTACTTTGTCTTATATTACTGGCCCATGAGTCCTCAGCCCAACAGATCGACATCTATCAGATCACCAGGATGCCTGACAGGCCAAGCCCCTATCTGATGAGAAACTGGAAAACCGTGGCCATGGGATATGATTCCCTGGTGTTCGACATGAGACTGACAGGTGAATATCTGCCTCTGGTCTGGGTGGACGGCGGGGGCATTAACTATCCTGATCATCAGCGGTTCGGAATGCCTTCTTATGTCGGATCTCAGGGCGCGGAAGCCATTAATGTGCTGCCTTCTGTAATCGGCGCTACTCTGTCCGGCATTAATAAAAGCAATCAACATGGTTATAACTGGGTATTGATGTGTGAGGAGTTTTTCAACCGGCGGCCCCAGGAGAATGTATACCTGAATAATTATGTCGCCAACAGCGGTGGGGACTGGTGGTATGACACTATGCCCAATATCTTCTTCTACCAGCTGGCATATCTCTATCCCCATACCGGTGATTTTAATACTCAGTTTACCACGGTAGCAGACCGGTGGCTGGAAGCCGTGGAAACCATGGGAGGGAGCGCTGCTCCCTGGAGCCAGGCCTCCATGAACTATCGTGCCTGGGCGCTCTCTACCATGACGCCTCTGGATGTGGGCGTAAAAGAGCCGGAAGCCGCAGGTGCCATCGCCTGGATTCTCTACAATGCCTTCATAGAAACTGGGGAGGAAAAGTATCGTCTCGGAGCCGAGTGGTGTATGGAGTTTCTGAATACCCGGTCCTCAAATCCGGGATATGAGCTGCAGCTTCCCTACGGCGTCTACACAGCAGCACGAATGAACGCGGAGCTTGGAACAACCTATGATATCTGGAAGATGATGGAGTGGTGCTTTGACCCCAGGGACAATATACGCAACTGGGGCGCCACTGTGGGCAAATGGGGGGATTACGACTGTGCCGGACTAATTGGCGAGGCCAAGTACACCGGATACGCCTTTGCTATGAACGGTTTCGAACAGGTTGGGGCTCTGGCGCCCGCTGTCCGTTACGATGACCGGTTCGCCCAAGCCATTGGCAAATGGGTGCTCAACTGCGCTAATGCGTCCCGTCTCTTTTATACCAACTATCTTCCCGATGATCATCAGGACAGTGAGGAATGGGCGCATCAGTATGATCCCAATTCCTATATCGCTCATGAGTCCATGCGCGAATACGGCCTGAACACCGGTATCTCTCCCTTTGCCACAGGCGACGCCATCCACGGGGGATGGTCGACCACCAATCTGGCTCTATACGGAGCTTCCCATGTGGGTATTTTCGGCGGCGTCATTGACACTACCAATGTTGAAATGATATTGCAGCTCGATCTTCTTAAAACCGACTATTTCGGTGACGAGGCCTATCCCACCTATCTCTACTACAATCCCCATGAGTCGTCCAAGGATGTAGAAATCGAATGGGGATGGGGAGGCGTCTGCGACCTGTACGATCTAGTCTCCAACACTTTTCTGGTTGAGAACGCAAGCGGAACGGCATCTTTTACCATTCCCGAGAAATCCGCTGTTGTCTTGGTCTTGTGTCCAGATGGGGGAGAGATTGCCTACGATATGGACAAGATGCTGGTCGACGGCATCGTGGTTGATTACAGTTCCGGCCAGGTGGTGGACAACTATCCGCCCCGAATCAAGGGGATGGCTTCACTATCTGATCTGATCGTTATCGATTCATCAACTACCATCTACTGTACAGCGACAGACCGGGACGGCGACGCTATTACCTATCAGTGGACCGCCTCAGGGGGGACTCTTTCGGGAGATCCGTCAGAGGCTCTGTGGACGGCGCCGGATATGGGTACCTACACCGTCACCTGCCGGATCGATGACGGCCGCGGCGGAGTTGATAGTTCATCTGTGACTCTGGAAGTGGTGGACTTCATTAACCATGCACCGGTGATTGACAGCCTAAAGGCAGATTCCCGAATTATTCATTTGGGAGGAAGCTCCGCATTATGCTGTTATGCTTCCGATCCCGACGGGGAGGCACTGACCTATTCGTGGACCACAGAATCGGGTTCTCTGGCTGCAACCGATTCCGCAGCCGTATGGACGGCTCCTCAATCCGAGGGATTTTACTATATCATCTGTAGCGTTGAGGACGGCCACAACGGGACAGCTTCAGACAGCATCGGCATCGTGGTTCAGGATACGTCCAACAATTCAGGGGGGTTACCTGTTTTCTATCTGCCTTTTAGCGGCAATGCCAACGACGAGAGCGGAAATGACCATCACGGCACAGTGAAGGGCGCACTTCTCACCAGCGACAAACTGGGAAATCCTGACAATGCCTATTCATTCAACGGCTCCTTCGACCTCATACAGGTGGCCAATAATGCCGATCTCAATTTTCAGAGTGCCGTCTCCGTCTCTTTCTGGATGAAGCCTGAAGAGCTTTACACAGACCGTGAATTCTATCCTATATCTCACGGCAGTTGGGAGAGTCGCTGGAAAGTCTCAATCACCCCTGAAAAGAAGGTGCGGTGGACTCTGAAAACCGACAAAGGCATCCGGGATGTCGATTCCCAGACTGTGCTGGCCAAGAATCAATTTTATCATATAGCTGCACTCTACAACGGCGTCGAAATGATTCTCTACATCAACAGAGTTCAGGAGGTTCAGTCCGATTTCACAGGAAAAATCGCCGTCACAGCTCTGGATCTGACCATCGGCCAGCATTTGCCAGGTCAGGCGGGATACAACTTTAAGGGAGTGCTTGATGAAATCAGGCTTTACAGTTATGCTCTGTCCGAGGATGAAATCGGGGATCTCTACGATGAATTCTCTTCTATTGCTGACAATGAAGAAGCTGTCCCAAATCTCACACTATTGCTTCCCAATTATCCCAATCCGTTTAATTCTACAACTAACATCCGTTATCAACTGAACCGGGTGGGAGAGGTCCACATTGAGCTGTTTAACCTTTTGGGGCAGTCCGTAGTCACTCTGGTCAATGAAGAGAAGATGCCGGGTTACTACACCGTCCGCTGGGACGGCAGGGACCGACGGGGTGCTCAGGTCTCATCCGGCATCTATATTTACCGGATGCGGGCGGGTGGGAAGGTGCTGAATCAGAAATTGCTGTTTATAGAATGAGGTCGATTATGAGGCGGAGTCTCAAAGTTTTAATCCTTGTTACAGTGATTGGCCATCTTCTGTTTTTCGTCTGCTCGACTGAAAAAGATCCGGCACGAATGCGGAATGATCTGCAGGTTGAGTTTTCCGGTGACAGAGCCCAGATTGAAGTGGGTGGACCCTATGCAGGCATTGAGATGCACAACAGCGCTCCTGCCCTCAACCGCATCAGCTTCTATTATCCCCGGGCCAACAGCGTCGATGTGAGTCAGGATTACTGGAAACGTGAAAAATATCGGATCATGGATATAGGTATCCGTTTCGGCGATCAACTAAAACGGTGGATCGGAACCGAACCCTTTGACTTCACGCTGACGCCCTGTACGATTCACTTGGTTAAAAAGGATTCCGCCTTTTCCATGATGGTGGATTATCGTTTCTGCAAGGATTGTCCCGCGTTTACAGCGACCTATGAGATTACAAATCAAGGCCCGGAAAGCGTTCCCTGTGAACTCTTTTTATCTCTCGATCTGTCCCTGCGCACCTGTCACTCCTATAAAATAAAAGATGAAGCCTGGACCGAATATGATTCTCTGTACGGAGCCGTTTTCGCCAATTTCGAAGATCCGGAAACCGGGAATGCTCAGATCTTCGTGGCCAATGCCGGGCTGATACCCTGCGGCTTTACCACTGCCGGCGATGGAAGTACCTGGATGGATGACGCGGATCTGCCGGGAACCATCTTCCCAAGGGAAAATCCGGGGCACCCTGCGGCAGGCTTCGTGTACCGGAAGACGCTGGGTCCCGGCGAGTCCATGAAGGTGGTTCAAATCATCGGATCGATCTTGATGGGCAAGGGCCGGGACGGGATCAGCTACCTGGTGAAACATCATGAGAAAGAGACCCGGGCGTATGAAGCGTACGTCCTGGATGCGGCCTACGGCGGCCACCATCTGGAAACGGGGGATGACGTTCTCGACCATTCGGTGCACTGGTCCAAAGCCATTCTGGCGGCCAACGCCCATGTCCTGGACGGCATGTTGGTGCCCATGCCCTGCCCGGCGCAGTACAACTTCTACTTCACCCACGATGTGTTGCTTACCGATCTTGCGGCTGTTTTTTTCGATACGCACCGGGTGAAACGGGATCTGGAATTCATCATTCAGCACGCCGATAGTCTGAATACCATTCCACATGCCTATTACTGGCGGGATGACCGGTACGTCACCGAATACGCTCTGTCGGATAACTGGAACCATTTCTGGTTCACCCTGGTGTCGGCCAGGTATCTGCGCCACACGGGCGACGCGGCTTTTCTAGAAAATCTCTATCCATACATCGAGCGAAGCATCCGACTGGCCCTGGAAAACCTTGGAGAAGATGACCTCATGTGGGCCTATCGTCCGGACTGGTGGGACATCGGCAGCAGCTTCGGTCAGCGCTCCTACATGACGATTCTGACCATACGCGTTCTGGAGGTGTTCAACTACATTTCCACAGTGCTGGGAAAGGATGCCGCCCCCGGATGTCCGAATACGAAGCGCTGGCCGCCCGCATGCGCTCAGTGCTGAGCAGCCATCTCTGGGACGACGACCTCAAGTATCTAATGAACTTTTACGAGGGCGGCGAGAAGGATCCCCACTACTACATCGGATCCCTTCTAGCGGCCCATTTCAACCATTTGGACGGGGAGATGCAGCATAATCTGGTGGAGACCGCAACCCGTCATCTGCTGGACGAAAAAGTGGGCATTTACAATGTATTTCCCATGGATTTTCACCAGCTCATCGGCTTCCTTAAATTCGAGGGAAACGAGGCTGGGATTCCTACGTCTATGCCAATGGCGGGATCTGGCCCCACGGCAACGCCTTCTACGCCCTGGCCCTCATCGCCGACGGAAGGCATGAAGAAACCCACAGATTTATCAAGCGCGTCATGTCCCTGCACGGCACCATGAACAGTCCCAACGGGCAGCCGGCCATGTATGAGTACCGCAACGGTAATCCCCATGATCCGGCGGTTTACGGCAAGGTGGACAAGCCGTCGTTCCTCTGGGCAGGCGGCTGGTATCTGTACAGCATGTACCATCTGCTGGGCATGCGGGAAAATGTCTGGAATCTTTCATTCAATCCCTGGCTGGCCGAAGGGATGGATGCGTCGTTGTTCACGGTTTTCATGCAGGGCAGGCCTGTTGAGGTCAGGATTCATGGAGAGGGGGAGGCCATCCACCGCATCGCCTATGACGGGGAGGCTATGCCCACGGCTGTGGCGCCCTCCGGATTCGCAGGCGAGCGGATCGATATCCTGCTGGGAGAAGAGACGTCGCCCTATTTAACCTCCACTGAAGCCATATTGGAATCCTGCAACTACGATGAGGGCAGGAAAACCCTGACCATGCAATTGAAGGCATTTGCGGGACATGCGTCCTGTGTTGATCTGGTCTCTCCGTGGGATGTCCGAAGTTTACGCATAGACGGCGAGGTGGTCGATGGGTGGCGGAGCGTACCGCAGAGCGGACTATTCCGAATCCATGTGGCATTCACGCTTCGAACTGGGGATTCGGTGGTGGAGGTCGGATTTTAGATGATCCGGATTAAATTTCCGGAAGAGAGGTTTTTCATTTGAATAGAAACATGTTGAAGACGCTTCGGGAGCGTGCCGTCCGCGTTCTGAAGGCGAATGATACGGGCGCGTACACCAAACCCAGTCCCGGATTGTATCCGCATCAGTGGAACTGGGATTCGGCCTTTATCGCCATTGGCTTGTCGCATGTGGATGAGGAGCGGGCGCGCCGGGAGATACTCTCCCTGTTCCGCGGTCAGTGGAAGAACGGGATGATTCCTCATATCATCTTCGATCCGGACTCCCGCGGCTATCATCCTGATCCGGCGTATTGGGGCGCGAGCCGAAGTCCAATGGCGCCGGAGGAAGTAAGCACATCGGGGATCACCCAGCCTCCCATGCTGGCGGTGGCGGCCTGGGCGGTATTCCGGAATTCAAAGGATAGAGAGCATTCCCTCGATTTCTTACGGACGGTTTTCCCGCGATTGAAATCCTATCATGCTTTTCTGCATCGGGATCGCACGGTCGGTGACGACGGGCTGGCGGCCATTGTGCATCCTTGGGAGAGCGGCTTGGACAATTCGCCCCGCTGGGATGAACCGCTTCGAAACATCTGCATGGATTGGCAGCCTCAATATCAGCGGCACGACCGGAACGTGGTGCCCGCGGATCAACGTCCCTCTGATGACGACTATGACCGGTATTCCTATTTGGTCGAGTTTCTGCGATCCCTGGATTGGGACGAGGAACGCGTGCTGACCGAATGTCCGTTCCTGGTGCAGCCGGTGCTTTTTAATGTGATTTTACTTGCTGCGGATCGTTGTCTGAAGCAAATGGCTGAACTGCTGGGCGAGGACACGTATGAAATCGATCACTGGATCTCCATGTTGGAGCGCGGGATCGTGTCCAAGTTGTGGGATCAGGATAAAGGCGTATACACGGATTACGATGTGCGGGGTCAACACAGGATTGTCCGAAATACAATCGTCGGTTTCATGCCCTTGTACGCCGGACTCGTTGAAGCGGAGACTGCACATCAATGGGCAAAGCGATTGAAGTCCGGCGGCGAATTCTGGCCGGAGCAGGGACATCCCTTTTGTACGGTTTCCGTGGTTGCGCCTGAATTTGATCCGATGAATTACTGGCGGGGACCGGTGTGGATCAATATGAACTGGTTTTTAATCTGCGGGTTGATGGATTCTGGCTTTGAGGTGGAAGCCCGCCAGATTATTGAGAAGACGTTGACTCTGGTGCATGCGCACGGATACCACGAATATTTCAATCCGTTCACCGGCGAAGGATATGGGGGCGAGGGTTTTTCCTGGACCGCGAGCCTGGTCCTCGATCTGATTGATAAAGTCGAAAGATGTGATTAAGGCGAGAAGCCGGGCAAAATACAGGTTGAATTTAATTAGTGTTTTTTATAAGATAAAGATCGGATGATCTGACGGTTTAAGGGAGACCATGAAATCGAGATTTGTCATACTTCTGCCGACGCTCGCGGCATTGCTCCTGTTTTGCGGTAGAACACAGGAACAAGACGCGGATGTGCTTCTGACTGTCGGGGATCGGGCGATTATGGTGCGTGATTTTGTGCAGCGCGTGGAAATGAGTCCTCTGCCTGTGGGAATCGACATCAACACGCTGGAGGGCAGACGACGGGCGTTGGATATGCTTGTCACCGAGAAAGTTTTTGCCGCGGAGGCGGAACAACTGGGCTTGCATGAGAATCCTGTATTCCAGAAGAAGGTTCGATCCGTGGAGAGTTCGGCTGTGGGACGGGAGTTGTATCATGAAGCCGTTCGGAACGAAGTTTGGATTCATGAAGATGAAGTTCGAGATGCATTCCAAAAGATGAATGAGAAGCTGGTGGTCCGGTTTCTCCAGACCGCGGATCAGGAAGTTGCAGCGGCGTGGAAGGGCATGCTCGATGACGGAATCCCCTTTGAACGGCTTCTGGAAGAGATTTACGGTCGAACGGATCCCGGCGATTCGCGAGTTGAATTTACATGGGGGCAGGCTGAACCAGCCATTGAGGAGGCCGCTTATCGGATGGACGCCGGAGAGGTTTCGCCGGTGATTCAGGTTTCTAACGGCTATCTCATTCTTAAGCTGGAGAATCGCGTCCGGGAGATGATGTCTACGGAGGAGCATTTTGCATCCCGTAAAGCAACAATCGAGAAGATGATCCGCAGGCGGAAAGAGGCTTTGCGTTCAGGTCAGTTTGTGGAAGCTTTCATGAAGGACAAACGCGTTGTACTCAAAGGTCGCTTGTTCATATTGGTTGCCGAAGAACTGGAAAAGTGGATTGATTTTGATGAAGAGACGGAGTCCCGGGCCAATGTCAAGATGTTCGTGGAACAGGAGGTAATCCTGACCGAAGAACGCGTAGCGGATCATTTGGATGATGCGCTCGTGACCTTCCGGGGAGGCGAGTGGACCGTGCGCCAATTCCTTGAAAAGATATGGCTCCAGGAAGTGCCGATCAATCGTCGATCATCCCGGGCGTTCCGCCGGGATCTTCAGAAGGCGATCCGTATGATGGTCAGGGACGCGTTGCTGGCGGAAGAGGGGCGCCGTCGGGGATTGGCACAAAGGCCCAGAGTCAGAGCCGACGTTGCCATTTGGCGGGATAACTTTCTGTTCATTCTGGCAAAGAATCGCATGATGGCGGAGGGGCGCGATCCAAGGCTAGCGTTTCGGGAATCGGCGGCTGAGTATTCCGCATTTGTGGACGCGGAACGGCTGATGAATATCCCTTTGACGGGCGTGCCCATGATCGCGGTGTGGACGAATTTTCAGCGTCAGCTTGCCGTGCCGATCTGGCCACAACTGGGTCAAGGTCGTATTGAGGATTGAATTAATCATCATCCCGACTCCGTCGGGACTCGATACTATATAAGTCGTTCCGATTCTCTAATATCCATTTTAATATGAAGCGGGACCACTGATCTGGCGGTGGATGTTTACTGGTTGAACACATTAATCCTACCGCGAAAGCGCCTTTTCTTTATAATTCAATCTGATAAAATTAACCCTGATCCTGGATTTTGAAAATAAATATCCATACTTATATCGTGTCCGTGTAAAAAAAAGACTTGACATGGAAGGAATTTCTTTTTATGTTAAATAATCGAAACGTTTCGATAGAATGGCAGCTTTTGGTAATACTTTTTGTTGTTTTTGTCCCACTTTATGTTAAGACTTAAGTTGAGAAAAATAATTTTTTATAAAAACGTTACGAGGAAAGGCCCTTTATGGGTGTGACAATCAAAGATGTCGCCTCGAAAGCGGGAGTCTCTCTCTCGACAGTCTCCCTCGTTTTAAATAAGAAAAAAAATGTAAGCGAAGAGACGCGTCAAAAAGTCATGCGCGTCATCGAGGCCCTGGATTATCATCCGCACCGGATCGCCCGCGGATTGGCCAGCAAGACCACGGGCAATATTGGCTTTATCTTGACCGAGGATCATTTCTCCCGCGCAGAACCCTTTTACACGAAAGTTTTTCTGGGCACTGAATTCGAAGCCAGGGCCCATCATTATTATATGTTATTGACGACAGTTAATGGTTCATTCCGCAAGAATAAGCATATCCCCCGATTTCTACTGGAAAAGAATGTGGACGGTGTCATCCTGGCGGGTCACATACCAGCGGTTCTCATTGAATATATTCGTAAAACCAAAACACCCTTTGTGTTTGTTGATTTTCTTCCCAAGACAGGAGCGGTATCCGCCGTACTGATCGATAATGTAGACGGCGCCCGGCAGGCGGTGTCTCATCTTACTCAATTGGGACACAATCGGATCGCGTTTGTGGGCGGGGATATGGATCACCCCAGTTTGAAGGTACGATTGGAGGGTTATAAAAAGGCATTGTTGGAATCGGGCATTTCTGTGGATGAGAATCTCATTGTTGCGGATGAACCCTCTACGGCCTTTGAAGATGGATATAATGCCATGTGCAAACTCTTGAAAAGGGGGGTTGAGTTTTCAGGATTGTTCGCAGGCAATGACGCCATGGCCCAAGGTTGTTTACGCTGTATGCGGGAACATGATGTTCGTGTGCCTGATGATGTGGCTCTGGTTGGGTTCGATGATATTGAGAACGATTTAATGATCGAGCCGAATTTGACAACCGTACACGTGGACAAGGTCGAACTGGGCGCCATGGCCATCCGGCGTCTGGTTGAAATGATTAAGGCGGGACATTTTATTCAGGGGAAGACATTGCTTCCCGTTGAACTGGTTGTAAGAAGATCGACAGGTGTTTCAATCAAATAAGGGAGGTGATCTGAAGGAAAAATGATGTAAAGGATTTTTGAAGAAGAAAGAGAGATTTTTTTGAGGAGTTATCTGAAAGTAACTTTCAACTGAAAGGGAGGTTAGAAATGCGTAAAGTATGGACAGTTCTTATCCTGGGTGGTTTTTTTGCAGGCTCTCTGTTTGCCCAGGGAAATCTTTTGGTCAATGCCGACCTGGAAACCATGGAGCCCAATTTCTGGTCTTCTTTCGGCGACGGCGCCACCATGACCTGGTCTACGGATGGGTATGACGGCAGTCTCCGTTCTCTTCAGATTGAGAAAGCCGCCGCAACTGCGGATATCGTGGGCTGGAAGAGCGACAACAATGCCCAGCTCTACTGGAACCATGCTGAAGCAGACGGACTCTACAACCTGAGCTTCAGGGTCAAGACAGTTGGCGTAAATACCACTCCTGCCACGGATGATGAAAAGATCGGTGTGAAGTATGAATTCTTCACAGGCGGCGCCTCCATCGGCGAGAAGATCGTCTATATCGATCAGACAGCCGCCGACATGGACTGGACCGAGGTCACCGACGGAGTTGCCACCACCGCGGGCAGCAAGCCGGATGAGATTTACGTCACCCTGTTCATGGGCAAAGACGCCACAGGAACGGCCTATTTTGACAATATCGGCTGCGGCACCGATCCCTGGACCATGGGCCTTTTCAACGGCAATGCTGAAATACCTTTGGGCTGGCTTGAGTGGCATTCAGGCGACAATCCTCTTAACTATTGCAACCTGGATGATGCAGAGGCCCACAGCGGCACCTACTCGGCCCTGCTTCACGAGCCGGATGCTGAGAGCGATGAGATGGTCTTCTACTCCGAGCCGGTTCCCGTCGAGCCCGAGGAATGGTACGAGATCAGCGTCTGGGTCAAATGGGACAGCATTAATACCGATCCCCAGTATCTGCCCACCAATGTAACGCCAGTCTACAATGATCAGCGTCTGGGCATTTGCTTCTTCTTCCACAAAGACGACTTGGGAGATGCCTGGGAACTCACCGGCGGCGATCAGTTCTTCTATTTCGACCAACTCGATTCCAGCTCAGCAGAGTGGGTGCAGTATCGTGTCAAGGCCCAGGCACCTGAAGATGCTGTGGGTCTCTCTTGCCGTGCACGCTTTAACTCATTCTCCATGGGATCCTGCTGGTACGACGACTTCTCTATCCGCAAGGTCAATATTGTTGCAACATCCGTTGCGGAAGATTGGTATTCTGAACATACACAGGTTCCCGAAAAATACAAGCTGGCCCAGAACTATCCCAATCCGTTCAATCCCACAACCCAGATCGGCTATACCATACAAAAAACAGGTATGGTCGAACTGTCGGTTTACAACATCCTTGGACGGAAGGTACAGACCCTGGTCAATGAAGTCCGTAACGCCGGGTCGTACCTGATTGATTGGAACGGCCGGGATGAAAACGGAAATATGGTCAACTCCGGTATCTATTTCTATCAGCTTCGCATAGAAAACAATACCGTAACCAAACGTATGATCTTTGTAAAGTAAAACTCCTCTCAAGTACCGGGGCGGCTCTCTTTTGAATACAGAGCCGTCCTGGTCAATTTTCCGATATTTATATCAAGGAAAAGCATATGCGTCCAATCAACAGGCTTTTTGCAGGAATAATCATCCTCTGTGTCGGGATGAAGTCGTTTGTACTCATGGGAGGCACCACCGGAAAAATTGCCGGCCGGGTCATCGACGGTGATACGGAAAATCCTCTGATCGGTGCAAATGTGGTCGTTGTCGGCACAACCTACGGCTCAGCCACCGATATGAACGGGTATTACAATATCCTGCGACTTCCTCCGGGGGTCTATTCTGTACGCACCATGATGATGGGATACGTACCCGTAGAGGTACGGCAGATCCATGTCTCTGTAGATAAGACATCCCGGGTCGATTTTGAACTTAGCCCCACGGTGATGTCAGGTGAGACTGTGTCCATTGTGGCTAAAAAACCTATGGTTCAAAGGGATTTAACCTCTACGGAAGCGGTGGTCGGGGCCGATGCCATCAGCAAGCTCCCTGTGGACAGGATAGAGGATGTGATCAACCTGCAAGCCGGCGTCGTAGACGGCCATATGCGTGGTGGCAGATCGGGCGAGGTCATGTACATGATCGACGGCATTCCGGTGAATGATGTCTATTCCGGAGAATCGGCCATTGAAGTCGAGAACAACTCTGTTGCCGAACTGCAGGTCATCAGCGGTACTTTCAATGCCGAGTACGGACAGGCCATGTCGGGTGTGGTCAATATTGTGACCAAAGAGGGGGGAGATGATTATCACGGTGAATTCTCTACCTATTTAGGCGACTATGTCAGCACCCATTCTGATATCTTTTACAATATAGATAATATCAATCCCACCTACAATGTACAGGGAAGTCTCAGCGGTCCGGTACCGTTTATGAATAAACGGCTTAAGTTCTTTGCCTCAGGACGCTATTACGATTCAGACGGGTATATTTACGGGAAAAAGGTTTTTGTTCCATCCGACCATTCCGACTGGACAGCCGACGATCCCGAAGACTGGGACATTATGGCTCAGGGGAATGCCCACTCATTTACCGAATCCCTGGCAGACTCCCTCATAGACAATGCAGACGCCGTTCCAATGAATTCCAGTCAGCGTGTCACCCTGCAATCCAAAATCACATTAAAACTTACCAATGCGGATATTATAAACTACGAGTACTTTCTTCAGAGGAATGATTATTGTGAGTATGTTCACAACTTTTTTCTGAATCCCGATGGCAATTATAAGAGAAAAAGAAGAGGCTATAATCACAGGCTTGGCTGGACTCATGTTTTTAGCAGCCGTACCTTTATGGACCTGCGTTTCAGCCATTTTTACAATAAATACAACCAGTACGTACTGGAAGATCCCTATGATGAGGACTATGTAACCATTCAGCGGCTTCAGGATACAGGCGCCAATGCGTTTACTTCAGGCGGAATGGAACTGTGGCATTTTAACCGCAGCACCACAACTTCTCTGGTGAAGTTTGACCTGATCAGTCAGGTCACCAATACGCATCAATTCAAACTGGGACTTGAAGCACGCCGTCATGAACTCTGGCTTCATGAATTTATTGTGGTGACGGAACTGCCGGACCGCATTCCGCCCATTACTACATTCGCCAACAATGAGTATACTCACAACCCCATGGAGTTCTCGGCATTTATACAGGATAAGATGGAGTACCAGGATATTATTGTCAATGCCGGTCTGCGTTTCGACTGGTTCAATCCAGACGGGGAGATTCCCCTTGATTTTACCGATCCCGGAGATTCTGAGAAGGAAGAGGTCGTATCGAAAAGCCAGCTCAGTCCGCGGGTGGGAATCGCCTATCCTATTTCTGAACGGGGCGCCATTCATATTTCATACGGACACTTTTTTCAGATTCCCAACTTCGACTATTTGTATACAAATCCTGAATTTGATATTTACCCCCTTCAGAGTATTGCGTCATCACCCCCTCACAGCCAGCTGAACACAGTGGGCAATGCCAACCTGAAACCCCAGAAGACCGTCATCTACGAGATCGGACTTCAGCAGCAGCTGACGGATGATGTGGGATTCGACCTGACTGTTTACTATAAAGATATCAGAAATCTGCTTGGAACCGAAGTCTTCAAGACCAATGA
Organism: Candidatus Zhuqueibacterota bacterium; assembly: GCA_013202295.1. Classification (GTDB taxonomy): domain Bacteria; phylum Zhuqueibacterota; class QNDG01; order QNDG01; family JABMRT01; genus JABMRT01. The sequence goes on along the minus strand of JABMRT010000248.1, from coordinate 38,119 downwards.
AGGTTACAGATACGGGCGCTACATCAACCGGGATTATGCCAATGTGCGGGGCATTACAGTGGCTCTGGAAAAACGTCCTGCCATGGGCATTTCAGCAACATTGGATTATACCTTCCAGATTGCCATGGGAAATGCATCCGATCCAAACTCAGCCTTCCTGGATCAACAGACCGATCCGCCCAAACAGACGGAGAAAAAGATGGCGCCCCTCAACTGGGACCGCCGTCATCAGGTGAACCTGACCCTGAGTATGGGGAAACCGGGGGGTTACAATGTCAGCGTTATCGGACAATTGGGTACGGGCCTGCCCTATACACCGTCTCATCAGAACTATCAGACCGGTGTTGAAAACAGTGCCCGTAAACCCACGGTCTACAATGTCGATCTCTACGCCTACAAAGATTTCAAGGTAGGAATTTTTGATATGACTCTCTTTTTGAGGGCGTATAATCTCCTTGACCGTCTCAATGAAAAAGATGTCTTCTCCGATACTGGACGGGCAGGCTACTCGCTTGCGCCGCTCTATACCGGAGGTCTGAGACCCAGAGGATTGAACCGTCTGGATGATTACTTTAACCGGCCTGATTTCTATTCCTCTCCCAGGGAAGTGAATATTGGCGTTAAATTTAAATTTTAATCATTTTCTGCTCTATTTATAGAGGTGGTTTCATGTTAATAAAAGATCGATTGATTTATGCAGGCTTGCTTACAGCGCTCTTCCTGCTGGTTTCACCGGTTATGGCCCAGCGGCAGCCGGATCCCAATACAGGGAAAACATCCTATCGCCGTCAGGGCATAATGGACGGAAACCTGGTTCGCACCATCTTCATCAACTGGGGAGAGATCGCCCACTGGCCCGATCAACCATCAGGTGAATGGCCCAAAGGAAGCGGCCACTCCTATGTGGACGGAGTCGCCCTGGCGGTTCAGGCCAAAACCCTGGATAATGATGGAAACGTAATTTACCCCATGGAAACCCAGTACCGGGAATTTGTGGACAAGGGCCCTAATGACGAACTATGGGGCTGGGCGCCCGTTCCAGGCTATTTCAATGCCCTGGGAGATGAGCCGGCCATGAGCGACGATCCCGTGACCTGGCCATACCGCTGGCCAGACAAACCCGAATGGTTCGATGAAGAGACGGGTCAGGCAGTGTGGAACGGCTGGCGCGGCAAAGGGCTTATTCAGGCTGATCTGGAAACCTATTTTGTTTTCGATGACGATCCCGATGAAGAGTGGAATTTCTTCCCGGATCCGGGAGATCCCGAAAGGCGCGGGCTGGGTCTGGAAGTGGCTACCCGCCTCTTTCAGTGGGACCATGTCCTGGCAGAGGACTGTATCTTTGCCCTCTATTTCATCACCAATGAGGGGCAGACCGATTATGACAGTACTTACTACATCTTTTACATCGACTGGGGTTTAGGGGGTACCGACGATTCATCCGATGATACGGGCGATTATGAAACCGTGCTGGATATCGCCTTTGCCTATGACTTCAACGGCCTGGGTACACCGGGTCAGTGGGGACCCGTGGGTGTGGCAGGTTTTGCCTTTCTGGAAAGTCCGGGTATATTCAACGACGGCAAGGACAATGATGAGGACGGTATAATAGATGAACGCCGCGACAGCGGAGCCGGAGTCTGGCTCGATTCACCTCCCTACGGTGTATCGAATGAAGCGGATTTTAAGCGCTTCTATGATAGAGATTCCAGACCTCACTGGTCAGGTGATGAAGATCAGGACTGGCGAGGCTATGAAGATATCAATGACAATGGTCAGTGGGACGAGGGCGAGCCTGTTCAGGATGATGTGGGCGCTGATGGTTTAGGTCCTTTTGCAGCCGGTTATCCAGGACCTGATGAGGGAGAAACCGACGGCATGCCCACAGCGGGGGAACCCAATTTCGATTACCTGGACAAGGATGAGTCGGATCAGATTGGTCTGACGGGTTTTGCCATCTTCCCGGTTCACACCTATCAACTGCATAATGAGAATCAGAACTGGAAAGTTTTCAGTGCGGCACTCCCGCCCAGGGAAGGTCTGCAGGTAACGGCCAACCTGGGAATGTTCTTCTCTTCCGGCCCCTTTGAGGTCAAGGCCGGACAGACTGAGAACTACTCCATGGCGCTTCTCTTTGGTGAGGACATGGTTCATCCCGATCCCGCCATCGGCAATCATCTGGGTGATCTGGCGCCTACAAAGAAAACGGTCCAGTCCATTTACAATGCAGACTATACTTTCGCGATCCCACCGGATAAACCGACCCTCTCCGTAATATCGGGTGACGGCAAAGTGACTCTGCTCTGGGATTCCAAATCGGAGAACTCATTTGATCCCTTCCTGCAGGAGTACGATTTCGAAGGCTACCGTATTTACCGGGCCACCGAGCCGGAACTTTACGAAACCCGTCTCATCACCGACGGTTACGGGCGGCTGACCTACAGAAAACCCATTACCCAGTTCGATCTCAAGAACGGCATCAAAGGACTGCATCCCATAGACGTTCACGGCGCTCATTTTGATCTGGGGAATGATACGGGCCTTCGTCACATGTATGTGGATGAAGATGTGAAAAACGGCCAGACCTACTACTATGCTGTTGTTGCCTACGACCGGGGATATATTGATACGACAACTGTAGGACAGAATCTGGGCATATCGCCTTCTGAATGCGCCAGCATGATACAGCAGGATATCTCAGGCAATATCAAAGTGGACATCAATACGGCCGTGGTGACGCCCAATCCCCGGGCAATCGGATATATCGATCCCGACCTGGAAAACGGACTTGTTCACACGGGACCGGCAACGGGCAGTGTAGATTTGCAGTTTGCCTATGAAGATTCCGTCCTTGACGGACACTCTTATGCAATCATCTTCTCCGATTCTTCCCTGTTTCACAATTCGGGAACATCCTACTATCGGATTTTTGATGTGACCGGCGGGGATTCCACTCTGCTGATTGATCAAACGGAATTTGTCGAGTCTGCGGAATCGCCCATTATTGACGGCATGGTTCTCACAATTGACAATGATGAGATTGTGGAAATCGACACGGATCTGACGGAGTGGCTGGCAGGCGATTGCAATTACCGCATCACTATCGATTTTGACCCGCGTTTTACCAGTGAGACCAATCAGGTATTCAATATTAATTTTCCCAATCCGGCCGATTATGAGATTCGGTTTTCCGATACTATCGTTGATACATCCAATTCTGGGAATATCGGTTTCCCGGAAGTGCCTGTCACCTTCTCTGTCTACAATCTGACGGATGATAAACCGGCTAAATTCATGTTCCGCGACGATGTCGCTGACGGCATGCTGACGCCGGACACCACAGAATCGATCCTCATTTATGAAGATGATCTCAATACGGCATTCAAGATCAGCACAACCTGGAGATTCTCCTTCATGACGGATACTTTAAAGCCGGAGATCATCGAACCGCAGCCCGGGGATGTTTATCGGATCTCTACACGAAAACCCTACCGTACCGGCGATGTCATCTGTTTTGATGTGAACGGGATGCGTTTTAACCAGCAGGTGGCCGAGTCAGATATGAACAGGATCTCCGTGGTGCCCAATCCCTATGTGGCGGCCGCTTCATGGGAACCTAAAAATCCCTACCGCTTCGGTAGAGGAGAACGGCGCATCTGGTTCATCAATCTGCCGGAAGAGTGCACCATCCGCATCTATACGGTGCGGGGATATCTGGTGGACACAGTTGAGCATTATGGACCAGACGGAGAGGGCGCCGAGTCCTGGGATCTGGTTTCCAAAGACGGAATGGACATTGCCTACGGCATCTATGTTTACCATGTGGATGCCCCTGGTATTGGTAACAAGATCGGCAAATTTGCCGTGATTAAATAGAGTGAGGGAGACGTTCAACATGAAAAAACTCATCATGTTTTTTATCTGTCTGGGTTTTGCAATGGCTGCATCCGGCCAGTTTGTAAGCGATGTCTCCAAGGTCGGAGTCACGGCCGCCCCATTTCTGGAAATCGGCGTCGGTGCCCGGGCCATCGGCATGGGCGGCGCATTCGTGGGGACCGCTGATGATGCCAGCGCCCTTTACTGGAATCCGGCCGGAATTACTCAAATGGATCGGCCTGAAGCTATCCTCGTTCACACACAGTGGATTGCGGACATCCGCTTTGACTATGCCGGTTTTGTCATGCCAATCGGTAGTTTCGGTTCCCTGGGCGCATCCGTCACTTCATTAAGCATGGATAACATGATGGTACAGACCGTGGATCAGCCTGAGGGAACCGGTGAGTATTTTGGGGCAGGGGATATTGCCATGGCCTTAACTTATGCCTTTAATGTCACAGACCGCTTCTCCATTGGCTTTACAGGGAAATTTATTCAGCAGCATATCTGGAATGAAAGCGCCTGGGGCATGGGATTTGATATCGGAACACTATTTACAACAGGATTCCGCGGACTTCGAATCGGCGCCACGCTTTATAATTTCGGTACGGATATGAGAATGTCAGGGAAAGATCTCCTGGTTTATCACGACATCGATGAAAGCATTGATGGAAACAATGACCAGGTTTTTGCCGAACTTCAGACCGAAAGATGGCCGCTGCCCCTGAATTTCCAATTCGGTGTCGCCATGGAATTGATGGATAATGAAATGCATCGTATGACTGTGGCTTCTGATGCACTGCATCCCAGTGACAATACTGAAGCGGTGAATGTCGGTTTGGAATATGCTTTGAAAGAGATGCTCTTTCTTCGGGCAGGCTATCAGACTCTATTCATGCGAGACAGCGAAGAGGGGCTCACCCTGGGCGGTGGTTTTCACATGAAATTCATGGACGGCCTTCAGTTCCGTCTCGATTACGCTTATGCGGATTTCGGAAGGCTTCAGAATGCACAGCAGTTGACATTAGGCCTACAATTTTAAGGTGAATCTAACTTTATGATTTTTAAGACATGTAAGAACCCTGTTCAAAGGAACCGAAAAATCAGGAAATCTCTATTCATTTTTCTTTGTTTTATACTGGGATTCTTGGTTATCCTATTTGGAGCCTGTCAATCAGAGAGAAAAGATTCCGGCTCAGGGAAGATGGTATACTGGTCATCCAACAACCAGGATGAGATTAATCTGGCCAGAGAAGTTGTCGCGGAATGGAATGCCCTGCATCCGGAAATACAGGTGAAACATCAGCCGGTACCTGAGGGTGAGTCCAGCGAGGAAGTGATTCTGGCGGCGGTGGTAGGTAAGACAACACCTGACATCTACTCCAACATGTGGCCCGGTGATGTGGCTTCCTATGTCCGCGCTGGACAGCTGGTTAATTTCGACCAGTTCTCCAATTTTGACTCTGTTACCTCCGAAAGGTTTAGCCCCGGTGATATCGAACAATCCCGTTCAAAGAACGGGCATGTTTATCAGATACTCTGGAAAACCAATCCGGTGATGCTGATTTTCAATACAAAGATGTTTGGCAATGCCGGTGTTCATGAGCCGAGAACCTATACGGAATATCTAGAAGCCGGAAAACGCATCAGCCGCGACACCGACGGTGACGGCTATGTGGACCGGTGGGTGGGCATCACCGATATCCGTGCGCGGTGGAGAGACCGGCTCTTCGATTTCTACCCGCTTTATATTGCAGCATCCGGCGGTAAAACATTGATTGAAAACGGGGAAGTGACCTTTGACAATAAATTTGCGGTGGGTGTCTTTCAGTTTTACCGGGATATTTACAAGAATGATTACTTCCCAAAAGAGATCGCAACCGGGCGGCGGGATTTTTTCCTGAACGAATTGGCGGGATCGAGAGTGGTGGGCCCATGGGAGGTCATGCATACTGAGAAGTTCAAACCTGAAGGTTTTCAGTACGATTTTATTCATGTTCCGGTTCCCTGCGGTACACGGGAACCGATCTACACCTATGGAGACCTGAAAGGTATTGTTGTTTTCAAGAATTCAAAATATCCCCGTCACGCCTGGGAATTCATTCAATTCATGATTAACAGGAAGAATGATCTTAGGCTCCTGGAGCTGGCTACCCAGTTGCCTTTGCGGCAAAATATACTTGAAGATACTCTCTACCAAAACTATTTTGACAATAATCCTAAAATGGTTAAATTTGCACATCAGGCAAAATACATTCGGAATGTGGATGAGTCGCCCACGCTGAAAGAGGTTTTTGATGCTATATCCCAGGAGTTCGAGGCCTGTGTCGTGTACGGCGCAAAAACCCCGGAACAGGCTGTTCATGATGCGGCTGTTCGGTCGAAACTTGTACTGGAATAGATCAATCTTACGGAGCGAGTATTTTGAAGAAGAATAGGATCGGTTACCTATTTGTATCCCCCTATATCATTCATTTTGCGATATTCATTGCATTTCCGTTGATTTTTTCCTTTATTTTGATTTTTCACAGGTGGGATATCCTTTCATCCATGGAGTGGGTGGGACTGGATAACATCCGGAAACTTTTTCAGGATAATCTTTTCTTTAAATCCATTGTTAATACACTGGTTTTTCTGGTCATTCACATTCCTTTGCAGATCATATTCGCCCTTTTCATTGCTGAACTTCTCAACCAGAGCCTCCGGTTCAGAGGGTTTTTCAGAGCCGCATTTTTTCTCCCGGTTGTTATATCCGGCGTGGTGATATCCATGCTGTGGAGCCAACTCTTTGCCCAGGATACCGGTATGCTCAATGCCATTTTGACACGCATTGGTTTGGGCCGAATTCCCTGGATAACAAGTCCCTATATGGCCATGCCATCCATCGCCCTGGTGGCCACCTGGAAGAATGTGGGACTCTACATCGTCCTCTTTCTGGTTGGTCTGCAGAGTGTCCCAAAAAGTCTCTATGAAGCCGCAGATCTGGAGGGGGCGAGCCACTGGAAAAAGTTCCTATACATCACCCTGCCCATGATTAATCCCACCATGTTCATGGTCGTTATACTCTCCACCATCGGAGGATTCTCTCTGTTCATCGAGCCGGTGATCATCACAGGCGGAGGCCCAATGAACAGCACACTCTCCGCCATGATGTACATCTACAAGCAGGGGTTTAATTTCTATCATATGGGATACGCCGCCACATTGGGATTTTTCTTTGCGATTATTGTTCTGGCCGTGATTATTCTTCAGCGAAAGTTCGTTGAGAAGGATGTCCAGTACTAATCATTTTAAGGACTGTTTTTGATGAAAAAGCCACTTATATATACAATTTTAATCGTCTTTGTCGTCTTTTCTTTATATCCGTTTTTATGGATGGCGTCATCCACGCTGCGGCCGGAGGGAGAGATCGGTGCATTGGGACTGATTCCTTCCAAACTGACCTTTGAGCACTACAAAGAGGTCATTCACAAGATTCCCATTTTCAGGGCGCTGTTGAACAGTTTCATTGTTGCAGGATCGGTGACTGCCGGTGTTCTGGTTTTCGGATCCATGGTGGGATATGCATTGTCCCGGCTTCGATTCAGGGGCAGAAGTCTGATTTTTATCATCATTCTGTTTACCATGACCCTGCCCTTTCAGATTACGCTGATTCCGCTCTATGTTCTGATGGTCAAGTTTCACTGGGTGAACAGTTATCTGGCCCTGATTGTCCCCTATATGCTTACGGGATTCAGCATTCTGCTCTTCCGCCAGTATTTCATGGCCCTGCCCCAGGATCTCATAGACGCAGCCCGTATTGACGGCTGCAGCGAGCTGTGGATTCTCTACCGGGTTCTATGGCCAAATTCAATACCGGCCTTGATTACCGTGGGTATCCTGACCTTTATGACATCATGGAACGAGGTGCTGTGGCCGCTCATAGTGATCCGTGACCGGGCCATGATGACCATGCCTCAGATTGTGGCAATATTCCATATAGGGGGGCAGGCTGAAGCCAGACTGGGTGTAAAACTGGCCGCTGCCATGCTGCTGGCCATGCCGGTGATTCTGGCGTACAGTTTTTTCCAGAAGTATTTTATAGAGAGCATGGCGACTTCCGGGCTGAAAGAATAAAGATAAAGGATAAAAAAATAGATGAGAAGATGGTGTGTTTTATTTATTATTGCTGGATTATTAATTGCCGGTTGTCAGAAGAGGGCAGATTCATCTTTTCAGTCTCAGCTGATCAATCTGGATCATCTGGATTATTTGTGTGAGGATGTAATTGTTGAGGGTGATTCGGTCTCTATTGTACATATTTACGCGGATTATCCCGATTATGAGTGGCTTGATGCCGGGGACGAAGGCATTGCCTGTGTGGATGATGCGGCCAGAGCTGTAGTGGTCTATTTACATTATTATGAGCTGTCCGGGACTGTATCCGCTTTGAACAGGGCAAGAAAACTGCTGGATTTTGTCATGGCTCTGCAGTGTGACGATGGAGAATTCTATAACTTTATCAATGCCGATTATACCATTAACCGGACCGGCAAAACCAGCCTGAAGTCCTTTGACTTCTGGGCGGCCAGGGGGTACTGGGCCATAGCCTGGGGGTATCGTATATTCCGGGATATGGATCAGGAGTATGCCTCGCTGTTAAAAGATCGTTTCCTGAAATGCAAGTTGCCTCTTCGCAGTTTAATGAAACGATACGGAAAGTATGATTCAATAAATGGAAAAGAGTATCCCACGTGGCTGATCAATCGTTACGGCAGTGACGCCACTTCTGAACTACTGCTGGGTATGGCCCAATATTTCCGAATTGAAAAGGATAATGAACTCGAAGAGATAACTGGAAAACTGGTAAAGGGACTTCTCGATATGCAGCTAGGTGATAATGATCCCTATCCCGGCGTCTTTCTGTCATGGAAGGGTGTCTGGCATGCCTACGCCAATTGCCAGACTCAGACGTTGTCCGAACTTGCTCGAATATTGGATCGTCCATCCTGGCTGACAGCGGCCCGGAAAGAGGCGGATTTGTTCTACCCCAAATTGATCGAAGAGGGTTTTTTCTACTCAATCAAAATGGAAGAACCACCGGAAATCAAGCAGTTTTCCCAGATCGCCTATGGTGCGCGACCGGTCATATCAGGCTTGGTCCGTCTATCTGAAGCCACCTGTGATGAAGCCTATGCCGTCCAGGCCGGTCTGGCTGCCGCCTGGTTTTTCGGCAAGAATGCACCCCAATTAATCATGTATGATATCAAAACCGGCCGTTGCTTTGACGGAATCAATGATGCTCAAACCATTAATCTGAATTCCGGGGCCGAATCGACTATCGAAGCTTTGATGAGCCTTCTGGATGTGGCAAGTTATCCAAAAACTTTTGAAGAACTTAATAGATGGATAAAAGTAAACAGGAATTCAAACGAAGGAAACTGATTGCTGAATGACTGATAATGAAAAATTAAGAACTGAACTTCAGCGACTTGACCTGAACGGTGAATGGCGTTTCAGACTGAAGAATCGCAATGGTGTTGAATCACAGATTACTGAAAACTTGGATCAATGGATGCAGGCTGAAGTGCCGGGCACGGTTCACACAGATCTGATGACTTTAGATAAAATTCCTGATCCGTTTTTTGGAGATAATGAGTATAAAGTACAGTGGGTGGGAGAAGCTGATTGGGAATATGCCCGGTCATTTCATATCACTCAGGATTGTCTGGAACAGCAGAACATTGATCTGGTATGTGAAGGCCTGGATACTCTGGCCACAATATTTATAAATGATCAAGAAATTGCCCAATGCCGGAACATGTTTATTACTCACCGTTTCCCGATTAAGAACTATCTGAAGCCCGGCGAAAATGAGATTTGCATACGGTTTGATTCACCTCTTGTTTGTACAAGAGAGCTGGAACAGTTACACGGAAAGCTGACGGAAATCCGCCATTCCCACCGTATGTATCTCCGCAAGGCTCAATACTCTTTCGGATGGGACTGGGGCCCGATGCTTCCCACCTCAGGAATTTGGCGCCCGATCTATCTTGAGGGATACAACAGTATTCGAATTGCAGATGTTTCTGTAAAAACTTTTTCGTGTACATCTAATGTTGCAAAACTTGAAATTGAAGCAGTTCTTGAGGGAGAGATAGAGAAAGAGATCATCTGCAATGTCAAGCTGGCCGGCGGAGGAGAAACCGTTTCTCAGGAAGTGATATCCACGGAAAATAGAGTCCGATTTTTCCTTTCCGTTGCCAATCCAAAGCTATGGTGGCCTGGTGGATGGGGTGATCCATACCTTTATGATTTTCGTTTTACTGTCTCCTGTCAGGGAGTATTAATAGATGAGAAGCGGTTTAAATATGGAATCCGGACCACAGAACTCCGTTTAACTGATGAGAAGGGAGAAAACTGTTTTCACATTCTGGTTAACGGCAAACCGGTTTTCTGCCGCGGTGCTGACTGGATTCCCGCAGACAGTTTTATTCCGAGAGTGACGCCTGAAAAGTACCGCCGCCTGCTTGAAATGTCCCGTGACGCCGGCATGAACATGCTGCGCATCTGGGGAGGCGGCATCTATGAGAATCCCATTTTCTATCAGCTCTGCGACGAAATGGGGATTATGGTTTGGCAGGATTTCATGTTTGCCTGCGGCGCCTATCCGGAAAGTGACGATTTTCTGCAGCAGGTGAAAGAGGAATCTGAGTGGGTTGTGAAGGAATTACGAAATCATTCCTCAATTGTTATCTGGTGCGGGAACAACGAGAATGAGTGGATATACTATCACGATGGCAGTAGATTGCCGCAGAAAATGTCCGGGTTCAAAATATTTCATGATATGCTGCCGGAACTTTGTGAAAATCTGGATCAAACCCGTCCTTACTGGCCGTCCACGCCCTGGGGAGGGGATGATCCAAACAGTGAAGATATTGGCAACCGCCACTCCTGGGATATCTGGAGCCGCTGGGTCGATTTTACGGAAGTGGTGAACGACCATGGAAAATTCATCTCTGAATTCGGATTTCAGGCTCCGGCTTCGGTTGAAACCATGAACAGTTGCCTGAAACCGGAGGACCGTAATCCTGAAGGAGAGGTCTTCGCAGACCATCAGAAGCAGGAGGAGGGAAATGAGCGCCTCTTCCGTTTCTTGGCCGGTCATCAGAAGGTGACTACTGAGTACATTCCCTTTATTTACGCCTGCCAGGTCAATCAGGCGGAAGCATTGAAGACCTGCATCGAACACTGGCGCAGCCGGAAATTTGATACAGCCGGCGCCCTCATCTGGCAGCTGAACGACTGCTGGCCAGTCTCAAGCTGGTCCCTGATTGACAGCCGTCTTGAGCCGAAAGCATCCTACTTCTATTCAAAGAAATTCTTCCATCCCATTCTTATGGGCTTTGAAGAGGCAGAAAACAACCTTGTTCTCTATATTGTCAATGATACCCCTGAGAATCTGCAGGGGGAAGTTCATTTGAATATCCGCACCTTTTTTGGTGAAGAGAAACTTGAAAAAAAGGTTGCAGTCAATGTTCCTGATAATGGTCTTATCAAAATTCCGGTTTTCTGCAATGAAGAAATGGATAATCTTGATAAAAAACGAAACTATGTCAAGGCGTCCTTGAAAATTGATGGTCAGGAAAGGTTGAGCTCTAATCACATCTTCCTGAGATATAAATGGATGGATTTCCCGGAAGGGAGTATTCAGGCGGAAATCATTAATAATAGTTCAGAAGGAGTTAAGATCCAATGTAAATCGAAATCATTTCTCAAAAGTGTTTATCTGCACCTTCCAGGTTGGTCCTTTTCGGATAATTTTTTCGACCTGGATGCCGATAATCCCGTAGAGTTGGCAGGGATAAAAACGGATGCATCCGCACCGGAAATTAACGAATTAATATTTTATTCAGTTGGATATTATACGCCCCGGGCGGTGTCCTGGAACAGCCGGGGGTAATATCAGGAGGTTTTATAATGATGAAAATTGCAGATTTGATTCAAAAACATGATGTGTTGATTAAACGATATGATAAGAATCCAATTCATTCACCCGCAGAGTGGCCCTATACGGCTAATGCCGTTTTCAACCCGGCAGCCATTGAATTTGAAGGGGAGACTCTTCTGCTGAACCGAGTGGAGGGTATGGACGGTTTCTCCCATTTCACCGTGTCCCGCAGCAAGGATGGAAAGACCAATTGGAGAATCAATCCGGAACCCACGCTGCTGCCCGATCCTGAAAACTATCCCGAGGAGATCTGGGGCATTGAAGATCCTCGCATCGTAAAGCTTGAAGAGCTAAATACCTATGCGGTTTTGTATACGGCTTACTCCAAGGGAGGCCCAATAGTGGCCATGGCATTGACGAAAGATTTCAAGACCTTCGAGCGGAAAGGCGTGGTCATGCCCCCGAATGACAAGGACTCCTCTCTCTTTCCCAAAAAGATTAATGGCAAGTGGGCTCTGATTCACCGTCCTATGCCTGTCGATCCATCCGCCAACGCCAATATATGGATCTCATTTTCGCCTGATCTGAAATACTGGGGCGAACATTCTATAGTTTTGAAAGCCCGAAAGGGCGGTTGGTGGGATGCCGGAAAAATCGGTCTTGGCCCCCAGCCTATTGAAACGCCTGAAGGTTGGCTGCTTATCTACCACGGCGTTCGGAATACCTGTGCCGGAAGCCTCTATCGTGTCGGATTGTGCATGCTGGATATAGACGATCCGACCAAGGTTATACGGCGTGGAAGAAACTGGGTATTCGGGCCCCGCGAGATCTATGAGACCCATGGCGATGTCGGGTATGTTATATTTCCCAGCGGTGTGATCTGGGATAAGAGATCGGATGAACTGCGCATCTATTACGGCGCAGCCGATTCGTTTGTGGCTCTGGCTACGGCAAACATGACGGATGTGATCGATTACCTGATGAACTCACCCGATTGCCGTATCTAAGTTGTTTGCAAATTCTAATTATAAGGGAAGGATGCAATGGCACATGTCGTTTTAAAAGATGTCACTAAAATTTACGGAAAGAATGTCATTGCAGTAAACAGGGTCAACCTGGAGGTGCGAGACAGGGAGTTCGTAGTACTGGTCGGCCCGTCCGGATGCGGCAAATCAACGATTCTGCGAATGATAGCAGGTCTGGAGGATATTACTGAAGGCGAGATCTTTATCGATGACCGCCTTGTCAATTCAATCCAGGCCAAAGACCGTGATATTGCCATGGTTTTTCAGAATTATGCGCTTTATCCCCATATGACCGTATTTGATAATATGGCATTTGGATTAAAGTTAAGAAAGATTGCCAAAAATGAGATCCAGGATCGTGTCAGGGATGCAGCAGATATTCTGGGCATCACTGATCTTTTGGAACGAAAGCCAAAGCAACTTTCCGGAGGACAGCGTCAGAGAGTTGCCGTGGGGAGGGCCATAGTGCGCAAGCCCAAGGTGTTTTTATTTGATGAACCGCTCTCTAATCTAGATGCAAAACTGCGTGTTCAGATGCGAAAAGAGATCTCAAAACTCCATCAGAAATTACAGGCAACCATGATCTATGTCACCCATGATCAGGTGGAAGCCATGACCATGGGAGACCGGATTGTAGTTTTGAAAGATGGATGTACACAGCAGATTGATGTACCGATGACTCTTTACAATAAACCTGAAAACCAGTTTGTAGCGGGATTTATCGGCAGCCCTCCTATGAATATTTTTAATGGGAAAATAGTTAAAGAGAGCGGATTGTGGTTTGATGAGGGGCAATTTAAATTGAAGGTACCGTCCCGGTTTGAAAAAAATATTGAGAGTTATGTTAATAAGGAAATAATATTTGGAATACGTCCCGAGGATATCCACCAGTCGGGTGATAAGTCTGATAATGAATTTTTGATTAGTGTCAATGTTAATGTAGAAGTTGTTGAGCCAATGGGTAATGAGGTGATTCTCTATTCATCTGTTGGAAAACATTCTGCTGTTGCCCGATTGGATGTACAATGTCAGATTAAACCAGGTGAAGATATTAATCTTTTTTTTAATATAAAAAAAGGGCACTTCTTTAATGCAGAAACAAAGATGAGTATATGCCTGGAAAAATAATTTGTTTTTTCTCTGTTTTCTATAATTTTCAATTGAATTTTCTTGTAATACAGCTGTGATCAATCTTAAACAGGATTCCTGATTAGGGAATATATTAACAATCTGGTTCGTCTGCGAATCGCTATGTTCACAGGTTCCAAGGGATTCACTGTTCTGATTTTTATCCAATACTGCCTTGGTAAGCTGAATACGGTCAAACCTTCCTTGATGTTCTCCTCAAGCCATCGGACAAAATCAGGCGCTTCATCCTTGAATACATCCCCTGCTTTTTGAGCCATTGCCAGTGCTGTCTCTCGGTCCGGGCTGTTGAATATGCTCCGCATGCTTTGAGTAATTTGCTTTCTCATCGATACTTTAGGCGCATATTGTTGAGCCTTCCGGTCCGTGGAACTCCGCTTCGGTTCGCACATCGATGAGATGAATGGGTGCCTTAATGTCCAGCTTTTCTTTGACTTCTTCTGGAGTGATGGACTCTATATTTCCGCCTCGATTTCCAAATATTGACCACATGGATTTAGGTTCTCCTTTATTTAAAACGATTGAGCCACAATACAGAGCGGCCATGGGCAGTTCAAATGTGCTTGTTTATATTTGACTTTGAAATGGTTATTTAAATTCCGAGTCAGGTGATAAACGTTTGACAATTCGTGGTTGGAAAAATTGTTTACTCCCGATAACACGATCAATGCCCATGATCAACAGTTCCGATAAAGCGAAGGTGACAAGAAAAGCGAGTATCGCGTACCCTTCACTGTCAGATCTTCCAGAAACAAGCATGTATGCCGTGATCGAGAGTATGAGGGGCAGAATAAAGACAAGAAAAGCGGCTGTGATCACGCCGCCCGGCGCGGTTTCAATTTCAACCAGCTCACCTGGTGTGAAATTCTCTTGCCCAACGGACAATTGCAATTCGCGTTTACTTGATCCAGTGGTATGGCAGACACCATTCAATCCGCACTTATCGCATCCGCCATGAGGATTCAGACGCACGACACCTTTATCCTGCTCCACTCGAATAATTTCACCGGGTTCACGCATCATCCATCCGTAAAATATATTTCCGGGAAGACTCACTGCCTTCCCGGAAACAGTTTATCCAATTTTAGGCATCAGAGGTTTTAGGAGCATCCTCAAGTTTTACGCCCTCTTTTTCGAGCTTTTCCAGAAACTTTTCAGGGTTTTCCTTGAACTTTTCTACACATGGATTACAGCAGAAATAGATCCGTTTGCCATTGTGATCCGCGAAGGTTTCTTTATTCACGGGTCCGCCCATCACGGGACAAATGGTCTGGGATTTCAACTCTGCTTTCTGTTCGGTTTTGGCTTCTGCCTTTTTAGAACAACCACTACAACCTTTACCGTCATCTGCAAACGAATTTCCTGCAACAGCAACTATAAGCAGTGCAATCGACAGGGCTGAAAAAAGTTTGGTTCTCATTTGTTCCTCCTATTGTATTAGTCAATCTCTTACTCAATGGCAAGTAAAAAGTTCCCAATACGATTGAAATGGCTGAATTGATGATCCATGGCATTTGTTTTGCATAATCTGTTGATGCAGCACAGAACAATTTATTGTCTCTGAGAGTTGCATTTTTTGAGGCTGGATTTTAATCATGGTTTGAATGGGCCATTTTATTATTCTAAAATGGAATTCATGTATTTTAGTTTGAAATGGTTTGTTTGTCGGGCTATAACCAAGGGAGTGTGTTCACCAATGAATTACATCAATCATTTACACAGCCTAGCCTTGAGACAATTATACAAAACTGTCGTATTGCTTGGAATCATCCTCATTTTCATGCCGCTATCAGCTCAGAAGCAGGAATATTATTTCGAACATCTGGGTACGGATGAAGGCCTCTCTATGGCCAATGTGATTGATATTGTACGCGATCAACATGGCTTTATATGGATTGGCACCGAAGATGGATTGAACCGCTATGACGGCTATCAATTCACAGTATATTATCATGATGCTGAGGATGATCATAGTCTGACGAACAGCTATATAGAGACACTCCTTATTGACAGTCAGAACCGATTGTGGGTGGGTACCCGTGACGGGATGAATCTGTATATACCTGAAAAGGATTATTTCATTCGATATGCTTCCACTCTTGAAAAACCCTATCATATAGCTAGTCCGGATATTAAAAAACTATTTGAAGATTCCATAGGAAATTTATGGATCGTGGGTGAAGCGGGTCTGGAATGCATGCTGGTTGATCAAGACACGATAATCCACTATCAAAATGATCCTGAAGATCCGACCAGTTTTAGTTCAAACACTGCCTATGATATGACGGAGGACAGTAAAGGGCGGCTCTGGATTGCAACTGAAAATGGACTGAATATGTTTGATCCGACCACAGAGCAGTTTAAACAAATTTTCGCTGATCCCGGTAATCCATATGGTCTTGGTTCCAGCTATATTCGAACCATTCTGATGGATGAAAAAGATAATCTCTGGATCGGCACCTATGAAGTTGGTCTGCAATACTATGATGTTCAGAAGAATCGATTCTATCAGCTTCCCTATGAGGCCGGACGTCGCAATGCATTGTCCCATTATCAGGTGAATGGCATGGCGTTTCATTGGGATGGAAATCTCTGGGTTGCCACCACCGAAGGACTCAACTTTATTGAGATCAATGAAAATCGTCCACAAAATTCAAGAATTCATCAATATCTTGAAGATCCCAACAATCCCAATTCAATTTCCGCCACGCATATACAGAGGGTACTTGTAGAAGAGAGCGGGATATGGTTTGCAACCCGTTTCGGTGGTGTGAATTATTATGATCAGTATGGCAGCAAATTCCTGAAGAATTCAAGTATATCCACGGATGGCTCTGGACTGAGCCATCTCAATGTCACAAATTTCACAGAAGACAATTCGGGGCGCATTTATGTGGGTACAGATGGGGGTGGAGTTAATATTTTTAATCCGGCCACTGGAAAGTTCCGATACTTAAAACATCGTCTCAATGATCCCAACAGCATCTCAAGTGACAAGGTGCTCTCTTTGTTGTTTGAAGCACCCAATACCCTCTGGATCGGCATGTGGGGCGGTGGCCTGAACCGCTATGATATCCAGACAGGTATTATCACCCGCTACTGGTATGATCCGGATGATCCATCCAGTATATCCAATGATAATGTTTTTTCTCTTTTCCTGGATCATAACAAAGATCTCTGGGTGGGCACATGGAGCTCAGGTTTAAACAAGTATAATCGCTCAGCAGACTCCTTTACCCGATACACGTTCAATCAGACCGACGGGACGGGCACAAGTGGTGAGTCAATTATCTCAATGTATGAAGATCATCAGAAAAGGTTATGGCTCGCACAAGAAGGTCAGGGTCTGAATTATTTTAACAGAGAAGAGAATCGTTTTATTTATTATCAGAACAATCCGGATGACTCCACGACCATCAGTGGTGATTATGTAGTTTGTGTACTTGAAGACAGTCAGGGCCGGTTTTGGTTAACCACAACCAATGGATTGAATCTATTCAACCCTGAAACAGAAGAGTTTACTTCTTTCCATAAAGAAGATGGTCTCCCCGCGCAAACACTCTATGGCATTCTTGAAGATGAACAGGGCAATCTCTGGGTGAGCTCCATTCAGGGATTGAGCAAGGTCGTAGCAACCGAAGTGGATGGGAAAACGAAC
This sequence comes from Candidatus Zhuqueibacterota bacterium, assembly GCA_013202295.1. Classification (GTDB taxonomy): domain Bacteria; phylum Zhuqueibacterota; class QNDG01; order QNDG01; family JABMRT01; genus JABMRT01. Next base: position 20,484 of record JABMRT010000248.1, on the reverse strand, counting down.
ATTCAGTGTACCAATTATTCCTCGCAGGATGGACTTCAGGGTGAACAGTACGGACAGTGGTCCTATTTTAAAACCAGAGACGGTATGATGTATTTCGGTGGATTAAATGGATTCAACCGCTTTGATCCCAATGCCATTCAAAAGAATCCAGTTGCTCCGAAAGTTTTGATTAATGATTTTCAACTCTCAATGAAACCGGTATCCTTTCTTGATCCCGATTCTCCTTTGAAGAAACCGATCTATCTCACAGAAGAGATGAAGATCAGCCATAAAGAATCCATGTTGACATTTGGATTTGTGGGTATCAGTTTCACGCAGCAAGAGAACAATCAATACGCCTACATCCTTGAGAATTTTGATGAGAAGGACGATTGGCATTATGTGGGCACGGAGCATAAGGCTACATATACCAATCTTGATCCTGGTAAATATGTGTTTCGCGTGAAAGCGGCCAACAATGACGGGATCTGGACCGAAGAGGGCGCATCCTTAAAGATTACAATTCCTCCTCCTTTTTATCAACGCGCCTGGTTTATTCTATTTGTTATCCTCGTTGGTTTAACGGCCGCATATGTGACTTATAAATGGCGCGTGGGCTCTTTGGAAGCACATCGTCAAAAACTGGAAAAAGAGATCTCTGAGCGCACAGCTGAGTTGAAAGCCAAATCAGATGAAATCGAAGCATCCTATAAAAAATTATCTGAGACCGGTGCCGCGCTCGCATCCAGCTCACGATTCGTCAATCAGGCCACGGAACAGATCAATGAGGCCATGCATGAAGTTAAAGATGGCGCCAGGTCCCAAAGTGATTTTGTGGCGCGTACGCGTGCAACGATTGATAATTTGCTGGCAACCATTTATAAAGCAAACAGTGAAACCAAAACCAGTGCCAAGGCCGCAGAAATAACCGCTGAAGCTGTTATCGCGGGTACGGCCTCCATGCAGGATACACTTGATAATATCGGGATCATTGAAGAAAGTGTAAATGAGACCTGGGAGATCATGAAGGGTCTAATCGAGCATTCTGAACATATTGACCAGATTGTCCGGTTCATTGATGATATTGCATCCCGAGTGAATATTCTGGCGATGAACGCGCTCATTGAGGCAGTCAAGGCCGGCGATAGCGGCAAGGGCTTTATGGTGGTTGCGCAGGAAATCCGAAACCTTTCAAAGCGGACGGCAGAATCCACCTTCGAGATCACGGAATTCATCCAAAGGATTCAGATCGATGTATCGCAGATGGAGAAGACCACCAAGCAGGGCCTTGAGAATGTCAGGAAGTCTGCGGAACTTACTGATAAGGGCCGCAAAGTACTTGACCAGATATGTAATTCAGTTGAAGATGAGAAGAAACGTCTGCTGTCGATCGCCAGCCGTGTGAATGAAATGCAGAAATTTTCAGGTGAAGTACAGGTCGCTATTGACAGTGTGGCATCCGTAAGTGAAAGAAATCGTGTAACTGTTGAAAAGGTGAATGCCAATACACTTGAGGTTGGCACAAGAATTGAGAAACTCGCGGTTCTTGCACAGTCTTTGAATGTACATCAGCAAAGAAATAATTAATCACAGGTAAGGAGTAAGCGGTTAGAGGGAAGGGAGAATATATTGTTGCTTCCTTGCCGTTTAAAAATTAATCGAATTACTATTAGCATCCTCATAAAAGAGGTTGCTTCTCCTTCGCTGCTTGCAGTGCTTCAATAAATTTCAACAAATCCATCCATTCTTTTTATTATGCATTCCTTCTTGGCAATACAAGGATGAACTGATATTTTGCTTGCGATTGGGTTATACGAAAACTATTTTGTTTTTGCGATTTCAGAATTTCATTTTCTGATGGCAGGATAAGTCGCACTGATGTATTTTCTGCAGACTTCAATTTAAAAGGTGACTTTTGGATTTTATTTCAATCGGATTGATTGCTGTGGGTTTGGCCATGGATGCGTTCGCGGTCTCGATTTCCTGCGGATTCTCTATTAAAAAACTTAAGAAACGACACGCTTTTAGAATTGCGTTTGCTTTCGGTCTGTTTCAAGCATTGATGCCTGTGGCCGGATGGGCGTTGGGTACGAGTTTTCGTGATCTCATTGCCGGTTTTGATCACTGGATCGCGATGGCACTTCTCGGTTTTATCGGTGGCAAGATGCTGTGGGAGGCACGCGAATCGTGCCAGAAGCGCACGAACCTTCTGGATTGGCATATTCTGTTCATGATGTCTCTGGCGACAAGTATCGACGCATTCGCCGTGGGTCTGACCTTTGCCGTGCTGGCCATATCCATCATCACTCCTGTTATTATCATCGGCGTTGTTACCTTCGGCATGTCGTGGGCTGGTGTGCTTCTCGGTGAACGGTTCGGTTGTTTTTTCGGCCGAAAAGTAGAGCGCATCGGGGGCCTTTTGTTAATTGCTATTGGAATTAAAATTGTTATCGAACACATCCTGACTAAAACCTGATACGAAATAAGAGGTGTAAGATGAAACAGAATATCCTGAGTGTATTGATTGCACTCATCTCATTTGCTGTTTATGCAGAAGAGGATGCGGGATGGAAAACACAGCTCGGGCTTTCCTATGTGAACACATCCGGGAATACGGAAACACAAAGCTTTTCCAGTAAACTGGATGTGAACGGCACGGGTATGGGCAATCGGTATATCCTGGGCGGGAGCTACCTGTACGGCAAATCCGGGGACATTGAGACTGCGAACAAACTGAACGCGGATGTCAGGACCGAGCGGGTCATTACGGGCCGTCTATTCGCGTTTGTCGGAGGGGGCTATTTGCAGGACAAGTATTCCGGTTTCGACTCCCGCATATCCGTGGGTCTCGGGCTTGGAATGGATATCATTAACCAGGAAAAGCATTCTATAAAGGGGATGCTTTCCTCCATGTATTTTTTTGACGATTATGCCGTCCCGGATCTGGAATCAGAAAATTACGCCACTGGAAAAGCAGGATTGGCCTGCGATCGCAAGATCAAGGAACATGTCACCCTGAAGGTTCTCGGGGATTACATGGTCTCACTGGAGGAGACGGAACGCTATTTTATCACCGGAGATATCTCCCTTCAGGTCGGCGTTAACAGCCGGATTGCTATTGGTCTTGGCTATTTGCTGAATTATCAAAACGCGCCGCCTGATCCGGCAATCAAGAAAACCGATACAACATTCTTAAGCACTGTTGTGGTGAATTGGTGATGGGAAAATTTACTTGATTTTAAATAACGTTTCCTATATCTTTTTTTGTGAATCTGTTCTTTATGGCAGTTAATTCCACTATTGATCTATAGAATAAGAGGAGAAACCCGATGGCGATTGATTTCAATGCGTTGCGTAAATTGAATGAAGGAAAAACCAAGATCATCTACGCCAACCCGGATGATCTGAAATCTGTGTATATGCTTTTTAAGGATGACATCACGGCTGGTGATGGCGTCAAGCATGACATCATTCAGGGTAAGGCATTTGTAGACTGGCAGACCAACCGGGATATCTTTGAGTATTTAAACCGCAAGGGTGTATGCACGCATTATATTTCCGCTCCGCAGGAGAGAGTCTGTCTGGTAAAGAAGCTCGATCGCAAGATCGATATTGAGGTTGTGACGCGCCGTGTAGCGGCCGGATCCATTCTCAAGTGGGGTGATATGCCGGAGGGCAAACGGTTTGATCCGCTTGTCACGCAGTACCATTACAAAGACGATCCGCTGCATGATCCCATGCTCGATCAATCCTATGTAAACTTCATGGTCAATAACAAGGGTGCGACCGAATATTCAGAAATGCGAAAAATCAATGATCAGGTTTTTGAAATCCTTGAAGAGGCTTTCGCGAATTTTCAAATTCAGCTCATCGATTTTAAACTTGAATATGGGATCATTGACGGCAAGGTCACCCTTATCGATGAGATCACGGGTGGCTCGTTCCGACTTTGGCCCTATGCAAATGAAGAGCCCAAACTGAATCAGGAGAATGTGCTTTCAGAGCTGAATCCTGCGGGTCGTCTGGATAAGGACAATTACCGCATGGGCGAGGACTTGGATATGGTACAATCCAAATTTGCGGTGATTGCGGAGATTACGGGGAAGTTTAAGGATTTGCCGTAGCGGTTTTATGTTTGTGTTAATATGACAAGTTCCCGGCAGTTTCAAAGTGTCGGGAACTTTTTCGTTTATTTTATAATAATCAACTTCTTTGTAATTAATTGGCTGCCTATCTCAAGTCGAGAAAAATAAACACCACTTGAAACAGGCACATTGTTCGAATTCGTTCCATTCCAATAAGTTGTGTATGCTCCCTGTCTTTTAAAACCATCTTCCAATCTGCATATCAAGTTTCCAGCTTGATCATAGATAGAGAGTCTTATATGACCATCCTTTGAAAGATCATATGGAATAGTGGTTGAAGTGTTAAATGGGTTAGGATAGTTCTGATACAGGTTAAAAGTGGTTATTAAATGATCGATTTCACTGCCCTCGACAGCGGCGGGTTGGGTTAAGAAAGGTTTGTACAGCACTTCTCCTAAACTTGGATCATCATGTTTGTCATGTATAACTAATTGTATAGTATCCTCATTTGTGGTTCCCCACCAATTATATTCTGCGTGAATATCAAGACTATCATTGTGTAAATAGAAGACTGTGTAGTCAAGGTTAAAATTATTATAATGGAGTTTGGGAGAAGCACTACCATTACAATAGAATACGCAAACAAATCCCCAACCATTTCTTTGAATAAATGTATTATTTGTCATTATTGGTGAGCAATTCTGGATGTCTGTATGGTGTACATATGTCTGCATAAAACCACCCTGAATTGTAAATCCATCAATCTTGACACTGTCTGATCTAATAGAAATAATACCATCCCAATAACTTAATATTGTATGATCGCGTCCCGCACCAAGGAGTGTAAGGGGCTTATCAATACTATAGTGACATTCTATATATTCTCCCTCAGCTACAAGAATTGTGTCATGCGACATCGCGTCATCAATTGCGAAACAGATATGTTGATAATCCGCTGGGCCATCGTCATCTACTGTAATGATGCTGGCGTGTAATGAGAAACAACCGATGAAAAAAATGATTGCGGAAAAACAAGGAAAAGATTTCATGTATTCACCTCTCCAGTTTATTTAACTAAAGAACGGTGATGCAGTGCAAGGGGTGGTTATTTAAATTAGAAGATCCCATTTATGGGGAGCTTCAATTGGATTTATCATTCAAGATTTTACGGCTTTGGAAAAGTGATTTTCCAGGTCACACCATTTTTAACTTTCAGGTCTATAGTTCCCGCAAGCTGTCTTTCTGCAATCTGTTTGATCAGAGCAAATCCAAGCGAATCTGAATTTTCAAAATCAATCTCATCGGAGAATCCGACTCCATTATCGCTAACAATAAGCTGTAACTGGTCTGTGCCATGCGGCTTGAATGAAACAGATAATTTGGGCTTCCTTTGAATGGATTCCGGAAAACCGTGTTTTAATGCGTTCACAATCATTTCATTGATGATCAATCCACAGGGGATAGCAATATCGATGGGCAACTCAATCTCACGACAATCAATTTTATTGTCCATTTCATTCAAATTGATACCATATGAGATGCACAAATTTCTAACAAGGGAACTTGTGTAGGATTCAAAATCGATCCTTGATAAATCACTACTTTGATAGAGTTGTTGGTGGATCAGAGCGATAGAAAAAACCCGGTCCTGACTTTCCTTCAGAAGACTGGCTTCGCCCGGATCTTTGGCTTTGCTCGATTGCAAACTTAATAAACTTGAAATAATTTGAAGATTATTCTTCACTCGGTGATGCACCTCTTTTAAAAGGATTTCCTTCTCTGCAAGTGACAGACTCAATGAATCTTCTGCGTGTTTCCGTGTTTCGTTTTCTTTTTGAAGTGCCACATTCAGCTCTTTCAGCGGATTAAATATTTGCCTCCGAATCACGGCATGGCTCATCACCACCATACTTAGCGCATTCATGATTGACATAAATGGTATTGGAACGTTGATGACACCACCCACACTAATTCCTATAATTAATAGAAGCATGCCGATAGAGAGTTCAAAATCTCCTGCCTGGTTTCGATTTCGCCATAAGAGTATAAAGGAATAAATGAGAAAAAACAGAACGATCGCAATGGCAATCCATCCTGCAAAATTGATCCTATTTTCGAATGTTCCACGATTGGTAAATTGAAACTTTGTAAAGAAATTCAATTTATTGCCAATAAAATAGAACGTCAATAAAACCAGTGCACCTGCAAAAGTCAGGATGTGCAACCTTTTTGATTTGATTTTTAAGAATACCAGAGTAAATCTCAAAGAGAGAATACTTGCCAGGCCCAGGAAGATGGCAGTGAGCTTATACCAGGTAAATGGTGTTCCGATGAGTTCACTCTCGAGAGCATGTTGTTGAAATAAAAATGTGGTTCGCAACATCATTGCAGAGAAAGTCCATCCGATGACCAAGACAGCAAACAGGGCAAAGGCACGATTCTCTTTACGTTCAGGTGCTGTACCGAGTACAACGATAGTCATTGAGGATGACAGGATTAATGACAAACAGAGAGCGGAAAGATCAATCCAAAAAAAGAGTGGCATATGAACCTCGGTGTAACGACTTAATCATCAGACGCACGGATCTACTAATGTCAATCCAGAGGTGCAGTGTCTTAAAGATTGGATGTAATTTAGTAGAAAATTGAGTACGAATCAAGGATTAGTTGTCAGCCAAAATTCAGATGTTTCGATAGTGTGTATCCATAATATGACCAAGAATGCGGGAAAGAAATCAGATTTTACTTCTTTCCAGGCAGCCACATCTCAGGCGGTTTGGTCTGATTTTCAGGCACCTGAACCGCCGGATCCAATTGTACTGGAGTTTGATTGTCCAAATCATAGGCCGCTTTTACAAAATCCGATTCGGAATTTGGAACGGGGCCAGTGATCAGTTCAGGCAGATGGTAGTTGAACACATCCACTTCATAATACTCCGGATCTTCATGCGGCAGGGTAAAAGCTTTGCGTGTCTTACCGTTTTCGTCCACATAGGCGAAATGGGGGCGTGTCATCACACCGTTATAGCGTTTGCTGGAAAATGCGATCCATTTGCTGTTCGACGACCAACTGTGCCAGGTCTCGGCACGGTCGCTTGAACAATCCGCACGCCAGAATTCACCATTTCCCAGATCCATCATATATAAATCGCTAGATTCCCGGAAGGTAAAGAAATTTCCATATTCGGCCATGCAGAACAAGAGGTAGCGTCCATCTGGTGAGACGCGGGGCTCAGAGAGGCTCATTCCTGTTTCCTCGGCTGAAAGCACGGTGCGTACGGGGCCAAACTTGCCCGTGGCCATATCGAAATCCACGGCCGCGAGATCATAGCGGATCTTCATGATTTCTGAATAAGGCAGGTTCCATTTTCCCGGCTGCGGTGTTCTGCAAAAGTACAATGTCTTTCCATCCGCGGACCAGGCGGGCCAGGTTTCGAGCCAGTCCGGTGCGGCCAGATCCGGTGTGGTCGTAATTGTGTTGGATGGAATGTCATACAGGATGACATCAGACGCGAGATCCACGACATCTCGGTTTTCGCCCAGCGCATGGAAAAACTGTTTAAACCGGTTCACACTGAAGGCGATGCGGTTGCCATCCGGGTGAAATGAGGGCATGGCAGCCGGTGGATTAAAATCCGTCTTTGTGTCGATATTCTTGAGTTTTCCGTTATCCGCAAGAAGCAATCCTGTTCCCGGTCCCCTGCGAATATGCAACATCATGCGTTCGGGATTACCGGCCGCGAAAGCATGGCAGTGCATGCACATGGTGCCATGATCGCGATTGTTCATCAGGTCGCGCTCATCGAAGTTGGTCAGATTCCGTTCCACGAGCTTGATCTTGTTCCAGTACATATAAACCGGGCCGAGCTGTCGGTACACGATGTGGCTATCAATCGGCTCCTGCGCGACAATCAAAGAAAACGGCTGAAAGCGATTCCAACTGTCATTCGAATTCACATAGATCTCGATTTGAAGTGTGTCCCCGAAGTTGCTTTCAAGAAGCGTCTTCCACTTTCTTTCCGGGATCTGAATGCCGCGTGATCCAGTCAAGATTCGGATGGGAGCTCCACTTTTCCCTGCGATTCTAACCTCATAATTTTCCCCGGACTCCAATATTTTAAAATTCAAAGGCGCGATATTCGAGGGAATGGTCACATCCGAAATATCCGGCAGAATTTGCGGCAGGACATTTGTGTCTGTCCATTGACTGGCAGAAGGAGGTCCGCACTTCATGATGAACAGTGTGGTGGCGCATCCAATTAAAAGAATTGAAATTGGCAGGTGTTTCTTCATCGTGTCGCTCCCGTGAACGCGTCCACACCTTCTCCTGTATCCATGCGGATGTTGGACTTCGAGTACATTAAGTAGTACCAGTACGTGCCGCCATATTTACGGCGCAATTCCTCATGGGCGGATTTTCTGTTCCCACCATATTTGGTGAGAATCTGCTGATAATCATTGAACCTCTGAATCGACTCCACACTGATCGGAAATCCGGCAAAAACCGGATCTGTGCTTTTGGTTTCTACCATGTAAATGAGCAGGGCCTCTTCCCAATGCATGGGCAGACGGCTGTATGGAAAGTTCCGCATCGCTTCGATTTCATTGACAAACCATCCAACCTGGCGAGCAAGAAGATAGTAGGCCATGAGGTATTCGTAGGCCATGTGGTTTTCCGGATTGCGCCTGTACAATGAGACAAAATCCATTTCAGGTAAATTTAAATGGATTAGAAAGTCGCTGTCAATCCACTGTGCACGTGCCTGCTTGATGGCTGGCTGGTCTTTCAACGGGGTGGGATCCGCCAATTGCGCCTTGAACGGATCGGCCCATTTTCGTTGCAGCAGGGTTTGATCCAGCAGTGTGGTCCAGGATTGCAGCATGGATCGGTTGCCTTTAATCGCGTTAATTTCAGCGAGCCTGCGGAGAATCCACGGATTGGCCCCCTGCTGGGTAAGGGCCTCATGCGCCCAATGCTCGGCTTCATTGAAATGCGCCATTTCAAACCAGAAATTGGCGGCTTCGGTCGCATAAAAAAGCACATCCTCCTTGAGCGGGATCAGGCCGTCGATGCCGAAATTTTGCGGATAGCGGAACATGTCATCTCCAAGCCGACCGGTATGATACATGGCTCGATGCATATGAAAGGATGAAATGGCGTCTACGTTCGGATGCTGCCGGATCTCTTCAAGAACGCCATCCCAATTCCTTTGCCTGGCGTATTGCCGGATGGTCAGTCGAGATTTGGCAGTTTCATTCAGGGTAGTGGTTAAAATTAAAATCGCGAGACCAATCACGGCCAGAGCACGGACAAGGACCAAGGGCCAGGCTGTCCAAATTCTTGCAAATGAAGATATTCGGGACTTTCCCAATTGCGATAAAATAAACAGGCCGACGCTCCAAAGGATAATGAATCCAATAAGCATTTCCGATACAACGGGCCATGCGAATGGAATGGATCGGGGGATCCATCTTAGATAGGATGTATCCAAAGGCATCACACCCAGCGCAGGATTCAGCAGCCATGGGAATCCAAAACCAACCACGATGAGCACAGCGGACATAATCCCTTTTTGCAGAATAGATTTGTCACGCGCACTCCAGATGGCCAATGCGCTGATTGCGACAAAGATCAGGTAAGGTCCGGCGATCAGATAGTAAGCGAATGCCGTCATTCCGGCCAATATTGGGACGAGCGGAATAAAGGGCCAATTTTTCATTCGCAGAATGTGGCCGCTGAAATTGAGCGTAACCAGAAATCCAACTGCCGTGGCGAGCGGAAAATCATAATGGCTCAACATCACTGCCAACAGAACTGCCGGAACAAACGAAGCATAGCGAAAGGATTTGTGTTCCGTCACACTGCTAAAGAGATAAACGGTTAGCGCCTGTGTGCCGCCAATCAGTGCGATGAGCACAAAGGTGCCGATCCACCTGAAAATGAAAAATTGGCTCAGGAATGCTGCCGCATATTCCGAAAGCCCGCCGGCGTATCCGGCAAACGGGTGGAAAAATCTCAAAGTTGTAAAAAAGACAGGCTCCTGATTTCTGAAAATCAGAGCCGGATTAATCCGAACACCGAAATGAAAAAACAGGAGGGCATAAAAAATTGCAATCGTCAGCCAGAATCCAAGTTGATGTATTTTTTTCTTGTCAGACATCCTTGACCAATCAATAGGGTAAAATGTACCAGCCTGTACGGGCTTCTGCCAGATCATTACGATGCGTCACTGCAGAATCCAGTGTGGCCTGAACGATGTGTTCATTGTCGTACATCGTGCGGATCATCTCACGTGCGTTCAATTCGACCGGTCCGGTGAGAAGTTCGGGCAGATTGTAGGTTTCCAGAAATGAGTCATAAAAGGCCGGATCTTCTTGCGGCATGACAAAGGGCTTGCCGGTTTGTCCATTTTTATCTACATGGGCAAAATGGGGACGTGCGAGCTGGCCGGTCCCACGTTTACTCGAAAAGACAATCCAGCGGCCGGTGGAGGACCAGTTGTGATAGCTTTCGGATTGGGCGCTGTTGATATCCGGTTTCCACCAGTAGCCCGTTTCAAGATCCACCATGCCGATGTCGCTGGTTCTCACATAGACCGGGAAATTGCCATGATCGGCCATACAGACCAGAGCGAAATGGCCATCCGGTGAGATGCGTGGAATGGTGATGCTCTGTCCGCATTCCCCGGAAGACAGGACGGTTTCCAGCTTGCCCCATTCACCCGTTTCGGGATTATAACCGATTCGTATCAGATCATAGCGCACATTATTGTATTGAAGCTGTGGATCTTTATCAGAACCAGCCGTGTAATCCGTGAGTTTATTGGTGCGGCAGAAATAGAGTGCGCGTCCATCCGGACTCCATGCCGGAAATGTTTCGAGATAATCCGGATGGGAAATTTGGATATCCGTTGTAATCTGATTTTTATCCACATCATAGATCACCAGATCAGACATCATGTCAATGACTTCGCGTGTATCACCTGTGGCGTGAAAAAACATGCCCAGATTATTAATCGAAAAAGCGATGCGTTTGCCATCCGGATGATACGATGGATAGGCGGCTGGTTTGTTAAAATCCGTCGCTGTATTGATTTTAAGGTGCCGATCACCATCTTTTACATAAAGGCCGGATACCTGACCTGCCCTGAAATGCATCATCATGGTTTCGGACCGGTTCTGAACGAACGTATGGCAATTGAAACAACTGTGCTCAATCTGATTGTTCGTGATCAGGGTTGTTTCCGAGAAGGTCTCCAAATTTCGCTGGTACAGCCCCATGTTTTGCCAGAGATAGTACATCGGATGGAGCCGGCGGTAAACAAGAATGGGATCAATCGAATCCTCTGAAACATGATTGATGACAGGCGTGAGACGTTTCCATTCCCCGGTTTTGGATTTCACACACATATCCATCCGGATGTCTTTGCCCTGATTGGATTCGAGCAGAGTTTTCCACGATTTCAAAGGGATTCGGATTTCCGGTTTTCTTGAGGAGATGCGTATGAGCGATCCCAATTCTCCCGATATTTCCACAAAATATGCCTCACCCGGATTTTCGATTACAAAATTCAAGGGCGCGATATTGGGCGGCAAGGTGATATCCGTATAATCGGGATGCAGGATGGGCTGATCCGCCAGCGGAGTGAGCGATGCGAGCCGAGGCATTTCAACCGGCCCGGTGCAGGACAAGCACAATCCAATGCAAATTAATATTATCGGCGAGATAACTGCTCTGAGATTATTTTGCATTTCCGGCCACCTCTTCAAAGATCAGATAATACCAATAGGTGTTTCCATATGCAGGAGCCAGTTCATTGTAGGCTTCAACTCTTTTATCAGCTTTGAGTAGGAGGGCCTGCTGAAAATTCTGCAAGTTTTGAATCAGGCTGCTGTTTAGCTTGTATCCGGCTAAATCGAGTTTCGAGCCATCAGGCTTGAGCATTCTCAGAATCATGGCTTCCTGCCAGTGACGGGGGAGGGTACGAATTCCGAATTCCGGTAGCCGACCAATCTGATTGTAAAGACCTTCCAGATCCTTATCAAAAAGAAGGGAAGCGATATTGAATTCAAAGACCATGCGGTTCTGTGGCATCAGCTCTCGAAGTGCCTGCAAGTCTTCTTCAAGTTTATGTTTATTGATGATAAAATCCGTCCTTATTGGAAACGGATAGGCACCCGTTCTTCCGGCCGCAAGATTTCGGGCCAGCTGTTCACAGTCATCGGCCAATGCTTGATGCAGCAGCGTCTGCCTGAGTTTGTTGATGCAGATCCGGGCCATATCCGTCTCGCCCTTCAGCAGATTGATCTCGGCCAGCTTATGAAGAATCCACGGAGTTTCACCGCCCAGTGTCAAAGTCTCATACGTCCAGTGTTCGGCTTCATTCAGATGGCCGATATCCATGCAAAAATCACACATGTGTTTCGGCGCAGAATAATTGAACTGGTATGAAAGGAGCAGCCCCTGTTTTCCCCATGCATGCGGATAGGAAAAGAGATCGTCCAGCAGTCGGCCGGAGTGGTGCAGCGCACGGGCGGATAAATGTTGAATCAGGATGTGATTCATCGGATTCCCTGATATCACCTCAAGTACGGTATCCCAATTTTTTTCACGGGTGTGGTGCACCGCCTGATAGAGTGTGCGGCTGTCGCGGCTCAGGGAATAATGGGCGGCTGCCCACGTCAGCAAAGAGATCAGGATGATGCGACAGATCCACCCTGTTTTTTTCAGGATAGGAATCCGTTTGATTCGATCTCCTATTATAGAAGAGAGCTTTCGAAAGAGCGGGAGCCAGAAGGGGATAAAGGCCAGAAAGATGAGAGTAATATACAATCCGGCAGGCGCCCATCCAACTGGATATCGTGATGCAATCCAAAAATGTGTGAGATAGGCTTGTTTGGGGGTGATCATCGTAAGCATTGTAGCAATCCAGGGAAGTGTGCCAGCGAAGCACAGAAAAATCAGGCCAAGCAGGGCTCCTTTTACGGATCGGTTTTTAGTCCATTCAAATAATGCGCCAAGCACTGCAAATATAAGCATGGCACCGATGCTGAGGTAGAAAAGCAATCCACATAGAATGGCATAAAAAAGAAATCTCAATCCAACGTTTTTAATAGGGATGGATGTATAAAGGACGAGTCCAGCCATCGCAAGGAGCAGGCCCAGTGTCATCGAAAGTGGATGATGATAGTGACTGTGCAGCATGAGCAGGAAAAGGCCGGGAATCAAATGTAGCCAGACATCCGTCCGCTCAGGCTGCAGGCGATTGAGCCACAGATGCGTCAGGCTGACAATCCCGCCAATGATCAATGTAATGACAGCAGCACCGATCCAGGGTAAAATATAAAATTGTGATAAACAGGCGGCAGTATAAGCGGTCAGACCACCGGGGATTCCGAGAAAATCCACAAAAAATCGGGCTGTTTTGAAAAAGACCGGTTCCTGCGCCTGATAGATGATCTCAGGCTGAATGGCGAATCGGGTGTAGAAGAAAAGGAAGAGCAGAAACGCGGTGGTGAGCAGACCACGGTCTCTATTCCGATGATTCATTAAGCATCCTCAGTATGAGTAAAAAAGCCACCTGCGTGTGCAGATGGCTGGTTCTGATATCTATAAACAAAATCCGGCTATTTTGACAAATCCTGATGTTGGATAGCCACATTCGCATCCAACTCAAAGAGCAGATCGTCGCGGCATACATCGGCCACCATACAAACCTGGGGCATCATATCCAGCCCCTTCTCCTTGGAGACTTCACGCCAAATCTCTATATCCTTCGCCTCTTTCAAAAACACTGTGGCGTCACAGATATTGGCTAGGGTCGCTCCTTTGGATTGAATCAGGGCGTTCACAATCTCAATGGTTTTCTGCATCTGCGCGCGCGTATCACCCAAAAATACAGTGTCGCCTTTTTCATCAATCGAAGCGGTTCCCGATACCAGGATGTGTGTGCAATCGGTTTCCGTGATACGCATGGCCCTTGAAAAAGCTGAACCATATCGATAGGCCGATTTCTGCTTTATACCCGTGACCGGTTCGATCTCAACGGCAAAAGGATCGTCGGATGGAATCACGGCAAATACATCCATCGTGCCTGCTGAACCGGCTGGATTATCGCCTTCGATACCGGTACTGGCCGGCATGTAGACTTGTTCGGCATTTTCCTGCTCCGCTTTGGGATCCTGAAAAAGTCCGAAATCCAAAAACCGGTCGTTTCTGGCCTCATTGAATTCTCTGTACCATTCCAGTATTTTCGATAGATAGATCCAAGTTCGCACCACATTGCGGAACGAGGCACCTTCTTCTTTCAGAAGACGGCTGGCCCGGTCGAACATTTCTTTGGTTTGCTCCGCACGAGACGGGTTGATCCCATCTCCGGCAGATGCGCCGTGAATGTCTTGCAACATGATGAATTTCGCACCATTGCGTATCCAGCCGCGGCCTACGGGTTTGCCGTTCTCCCGGAGGGTCCAGATCTTCTCGACCAATCCACCCTCTGAGACCGCGCGAATCTGTACGCCAGAAAACCCCTCACCCCAATGCGGGTGCCCCTGAATGTAGGTCATCGGCAGTTGATCGGCCGTGTCGCCATTGTGCAGCGATTCTCGGCGTCCCTCGATCACTTCATCCTTCACCGATAGGCTGCCGAATAAACGTTCATGCACAATATGCATTTCGTTCTGATGTAATGTGTCAGAAATTTCTTTGTAAATTTGACTACAGGCCTCAACATGATTGACATGCGGATCTGTCACAGAGGCGCTGATATGTATCTGATCCTTTCCGATCCAGGTTGTAGAAAGAATCGCAGATTTCAGTGTTTTCACAATCGGTGTCGCCATTGAGTTTCCTTATGCTAGATCATCCCTTATCCGGAATCATAACCATCCCGATCCATCCTGCAGTTTACTGAACCGCTGGTCTGTAGAGGTCATCATCCTCGCCAGTCTGTCTGGGCTGGAGCACCGGATCAAGTTGCGCTTTGTATTTTTTGCTGTTGTCATGGGCCGTATTCGCAAACGTGCGGGGATTGATTTTGATTCGCTCCCTCACCAGTTCAGGCACATTGTATGTTTTGATAAAGGTATCGTAAAATGCCGGATCGTTCTGTGGCATCACAAAAGGCTTCGAAAGTTTTCCATTCTCATCCACGTGACAGAAATAGGGGCGAGCGCAAAATCCGTCGCGCCGCTTGCTGCTGAACACAAACCAGCGGCCATTGCCTGACCAGCTGTGAAAAGAATCAGCCTCCAGACTGTTGCAGCTCAGCCGTTCCACTTTTCCGGTTTCAAGATCCAGCATGTAGAGATCCGCGCTTTTCAAATAGATCGGGAAGTTGCTGTAATCCGCCTTAGTAAAGAGAACGAATTTACCATCCGGTGAAACACGCGGCTCGGTGATGCTGCCATCCATCTCCCCGGCTGAAAGCACGGTTTCCAGTTCGCCCCACTCGCGGGTGTCCGGATCAAACGCGATGCGCATTAGGCTGTAGCGGATACGATCCCATGCGAGATCTTCCACCCCATCCTTTTTTACAACATAGGATTCCAGATTGGGTGAACTGCAAAAATAGAGCGACCTGCCATCCGGTGCCCAGCAGGGAAAGGTTTCCATCCGTTCGGGATCCGAGATTTTGGGATCGGATGTGACGGTGTTCTCCCCGATCAAATAGACAATGAGATCCGATGCCGAATCCAACACGTCACGGCTCTCTTTCCGCTCCGAATGAAAGAACATCGAAAGCTTGTTTACGGAATACGCGATCATTTCTCCACTCGGGTGCCAGGATGGATACGCGCCCGCTTTGTTGAACGGGGTGCCGGTATCGACCTTGCGTAATTCACCCTTCCAGTTAATCAAGGTGCCAGATCCCTCGCCGCCGCGTAAATGCATCATCATGTTATTCGGATCATTTCGCAGGAAATTATGACAGTTCATGCATTTGCCGTGTGTGATCCGGTTGATCAGCACAGGAGACTCGTCAAACGTTTCGAGATTGCGCTGATAAATGCCCATCTTCACCCAAAGACCGAATGCGGGATCGATAATGCGGTACGCGAGATAGCTATCAATGGTATCCGAGGATATCGCGTTTTCGAAAGGAGCAAAGGCTTGCCATCCTTCCTCATCTTTCACTTCAATCTCATATTTCAGAGAGGCGCCTGAATTATCTGCAAGAATCTTTTTCCACTTTTTCATCGGGATTTGTATCAGGCCGTCTTTGCTTTTAATCTCGATGGACTTTCCTTCAGGAGCTGAAATGCTGACCCGGAACGGCTCGCCTTCTTCCTGAACGCGGAAGTTGAGTGGCGCGATATTGGATGGCACCTGAATATCCGTATAATCCGGATCAATCCTGGGAAGCCGGTTTAAAGGCGCCGGTTCTTTGGCCCATAAAATGGAGGCCAGGAGGAGTATTCCAAATCCAGTTAAAAGGAAATTTTGATGTTTATTTGCCATAACTTTAACTTGCTTATCCACTTTCAATCTGGGTGTATATCAGGTAGTACCAATAGGTATCGCCAAATTGTTCCTTGAGTTGTTGAATCCCGGCATTTCCATAAGATCTGGTCTGCTGTGCCACCTGCCTGAACTCGTTGAATCGCTGAAGAATTCTTTGATCAGGTTGAAAACCGGGCAGATCAACCTTGCCTTTTTGTGCCACGTAAACCACAAGGGCTTCTTGAAAATGCCTTGGCATCCGGTGATAATTAAAATCCTTATACTTTGGAAGAAATTTCGCAAAAGTCTGAAAATCCTTGGCAAGAAGAGAATGGGCCATCAGATACTCATAGGCCATTTTATTTTCCGGGTTCTGCTGAAGAAGGGCTTCGAAATCCTTTTGAGGATAATTGATACTGGTCACAAAGTTGTTTTCGGGCCGAAGCGCTTTCAACTGTTGAAGCCGGTATTCATAGCGCAATCTTTCCGGATCTTTTACTATATCCAGATAGTGAGCTGCCCGTTCGCGGGTTGGTCCGATCTTTCCCATAACCTGAAGGTATTTGTCGGCCGCTGCCCAGTCTTCCTGCAAAATATTGATCAGCGCCTGGTGTTCAATCACCCAGGGTGTTTGGCCATATAAAACCAATGCTTCTGCTGCCCAGCGTTCGGCCTCTGTCACGTGGCCCATATCGTAAACGATGTGGCTGTGATCAAGCGGATATTCATAAGCGATATCAGCAGGCAATATCAGCCCAGAAGTCTCCCATGCCTGAGGATAGGCGAACATGTTTGAAGCGAGTTGATTGGTATGGTAAAGCGCCTGGTTGATCAAGGTCATGCAGGTGACGTGCCGGATCGCATTCACATCCATTGCAGCGAGCACATCACGCCAGCGGTTTTCATGCGCGAGATAGCGGATTTCGTGTATTTTACGTGTGGTTTTATTCACAGTCGCGGTCACAAGCAGTACGGTCAATACCGGGATCAAGATCATCTGTGCAATCACAGTGACCGGATGATTTAGAATCCGGTTTCCCTTTCCGACTTTTGGCTCAATTCGGATTGATGCGAGCAGAATCGATCCAAAGAGCAGAATTATAAAAAGGATGAAGGGCATCATTACCGGATGATTCTGCATCCATGGCAAATGGGCCAGAAAGGCTTCTTTTTTACTAATGAGAAAGATCCATTGATACGCCAGGGTCGGAAGGATCCATGCAAATGCCCCGGCCAATCCGATTAAAATAATATTTATTGGACTTGAGATCAGGGTGGGTATTTGTGAAATGATGATCAATACGAGGAAGAGCAGGAATCCGCCGGGTGTGAGATAATAAAGCATACATCCCAATACAAAAAGAAGGATAAGGCGCAGCGCCAATGACTTTTTATTGAATTGCTGAGTGATCCAGAAAACACCGAGTGCAAGAGTCAGACTCATCGTGTCAGCTAAAGGGCGATCGTAATTGGTCAACATCATTGCGAGTGCCAAGCAAGGCAGAAAGGGCAGTCCCCAGAATCCTTTGAGCAAAGTGCGCTTCTGTAGAAGAGCGGTGATGAGGATAAAAATCATCAAGCAAAGAATCGTCAAAAATAATGCACCAATCCATTCTTTCACAAAATAAAGCATGAATCCCGATGAAATATAATCAATCAGTCCACCCGGATAGGCAAGTGCTTCATGGAATGCATGCGAAGTGGATACAAAGACGGGCATCTGTTTGACATAGATGGCAGCCGGCCGGATCACTTTCAGAATGACCAGATAAAAGCTGACTAAAAAAAGAACCCCCGTCGCAAGAATCGGGAGGTTGCGTAATCCACGCATTTTTATGTTGTCTTCACTCATAAATATAATTCATGTCATGGGAGACCACATTGTCACTCATGACATTATCCTTGCTGAAAAAAAAGGCTTGCTCAGCCGACCAAAGCTTTTTATTATATAAGAAAATATGAAGAATGTCAAGGAAAATCACGATGTGCTGACTTTCCCGAAAATGTTGAGAAATCAGGATTAATCAGGAAATTGAATGCGACGATTTTTAATTACAGGAGGGAGTGGTTTGGTCGGGGGGCATGTTGCGCAAAAAGCCGTACGAATCGGTGAAGTGTTTGCTACAATGCATGCACATTCTTTTGAGATGGATGATGTGCAAACCCTGTGTATGGATCTGTCCAATCCGGACCAAATTCGGGAGCAGATCCGAACCCTCCGGCCGGATGCAATTCTGCATACTGCGGCCTGGACCGATGTGGATGCGTGTGAGTCCGACCCAAATCTTACAGACAGGATCAACCGGCAGGCATCCGTTATCATCGCGGAAGAAGCGGCCTGTCTGAATTGCCGGTTTCTGGCACTCTCATCCGACATGGTGTTTGACGGCAGGAAAGGACGATACAAGGAGACGGATGTAGCCAATCCACCGAATGTTTACGGACATTCCAAACTGAACGCGGAACACGATATCCGAGTGGTTTGTCCTCGTGCAATTATTGTCCGTCTTGCTTTGGTGTATGGCAATCCCATCACAGGAGGGCGCACTTTTTCCCAAGCCATCGAGGAAAAACTCCGAAAAGGAGAATCCGTCATACTTTTTGAGGATCAATACCGCACTCCGATTCTCGTTCAGAATACGGCGGATCTGTTGCTTGAATTGATCCAATCCGATTTCACCGGGTTGCTTCATCTCGGCGGTCCGGACCGTGTGAACCGGATGGAATTCGGGCGCGTGCTGGCCCGCGCCAAAGGGCTGCCAGAGGATAAGCTCATTCCCACCTCTATGAGCATGCTTGATTTAAAAGTGAGGCGACCGCTGGATGCATCCATGGATGTTTCAAAGGCGCGTCACATTTTGAAAACACCTTTGATATCTATTCATGAAGGGATAAAATCCATATGAATATCTAAATTATAAGAAAATATATTGCAAATCGATAAAAACGGGTTGAAAATCGGATCTGTTTCGATTATATTGACTTTGCTATGGACGAATCCGATATAAAAACAGAGACACTGTACTTTGAGAAAGAGCAGATCGATGCCGATGCGGTCCGCGTGAAATTGCGTGGCAGTGTGGATCCGAATCAGATAATTTACGAACTGCACGGATTTTTTCAATCGCTGATCAATGAGCATGCCGTCCGGATTTATTTTGATATGGAGGGTGTGGAGTTCCCCAATGGAAGTTTTATTGCCATGCTGATTGGTACCACACATGAAGTCAGGCAGTTCGGAGGCGATCTCTATCTGCTCAACCTGACCGAAACTGCGCGCAATCATTTTGCCACATTCACTCCGCTGACGTATCTATTGATCGGTGCTGAAGAAGAATTTAAGCACTCCGATTCGATTGAATCGTTCATGCCGGCTGAACCGGATCTGCTCGAGTTGGAGGAGCAGAAGCCTGTCACCATTCAGGTCGCAGCGGCTGTGGATTCGCTTCAGCGTATCACGGATTTTGTAACGCAGGCCGGGCAGAGAGTAGGGCTCTCGCACGATGATCTTAGCCGATTAAAGATCGCGGTGTATGAATGCTGCATGAATGTGATCGAGCATGGATACCGTTTTGAACCCAATCAGATGATGGCGCTTGAAATCGTCCAGGTTGAAAAGCAACTTGAGATTACCATTCTGGATTGGGCAAAACCATTTGATTTTGAAAAAATAAAACCTTATAATGTGAACGAATCGTTTGAGCAAAAAAGCCGCGGCGGCTTCGGCTTGTATATTATTGCACGGGCTGTGGATGACATGAAATATCAGGCTGACGCGAAGAATGGCAACCGGTTTACGTTAATTAAGAAATTAAAATAATTCGGACGATTAGCTTCCGCCTCCTCCCGCTGAAGCGAGATACGGCGGACAAGCAGACAAGCCAGTTAAGATAGATATAAGAAGAAAGTTTGTAATAATTATTTAAGAATAAACTCGGACGATTAGCTCAGTTGGTTAGAGCGCTGGTCTCACATACC